>CALFMR010000433.1 GCA_937880585.1 uncultured Acidobacteriota bacterium | reverse complement strand
CCAATTCACGCGCGATCTCGGGATGGAAATCGGCTACGCCCGGCGGCTCGGGACGTACGATCTGGCCGACGGCAGCCGGACGATCCGCAATGACTCGATCGACGCGGGGATCAACTACAGCCACGCGCTGTCGTTCTCGCGGCGGACGTCGCTGGCGTTCTCGACGGGGACGACGGCGGTTTCGGACGGCGACACGACGCGGTTCCGTATCATCGGCCACGCGACGCTCGATCGTCAGGTCGGCCGCACGTGGGACGCTGCGCTCACCTACAGCCGCGACGTCGGATTCATCAAGACGCTCGTGGAACCGACGTTTTCCGACAGCCTGGCCATGGCCTTTGGCGGCCTCCTCGGCCGGAGAGTCGAGCTGCACACCGAAGTGGCGGCCACGGTGGGCCGTCTGGGCTTCGACCGCGGAGAGACGGCCACGGGTTTCGACGCCTACGACGGCACCGCGCAGATGACGATTGCGCTGTCGCGCAAGCTGGCCATGAGCGTGTCGTACGCCTATTACCGTTACACGTTCGATACCGGCGCTCCGTTGCCGGGCACCGTGTTCCGCCAACTCGACCGCCAGAGCGTGCAGGCCGGCCTGCAGCTCTGGGCACCGCTTCTGCAACGTGCGAGGAGACCTCATGCTGCCCGGTAAGGCCTATACGGTCGACGACATTCTGGGGATCCTGCGCCGCCGCATCTGGTGGCTGCTCGTGCCGTTCGCGGTCGTCGCCGCAGGCGTCGCGGGCTTCGTGCGGCAGCTTCCCGACATGTACCGGTCGGAGACCCTCGTGCAGATCGTGCCGCAGCGCGTGCCGGACTCCTACGTGCGCCCCGTCGTCACGACGAGCATCGGGGATCGGCTGCAGAGCATCCGGCAGCAGATTCTCAGCCGGACGCGGCTCGAGCAGCTCATCACGGAGTTCAATCTCTACCCTGAGCAGCGCCGGACCGGCATCATGGAGGACATCGTCGAACGGATGCGCGAGCACGACATCCAGATCGACGTCGTCAACGGCGACTCGTTCCGCATCAGCTATATCGGTAGTGATCCGAACACGGTCGCCAAGGTGACGGCGCGCCTCGCCTCGCTCTTCATCGGCGAGAGTCTGCAGGACCGGAAGAACCTGTCCGAGGGCACCAACGATTTCCTCGAGCAGCAGCTCACCAATGCGCACGAGCAGCTGCAGCAGATCGAGGGCCGCCTAGCGGCCTACAACCAGGCACATGCCGGAGAGCTGCCATCGCAGCTCAACGCGAACCTGCAGCAGGTGCAGAACGCCCAACTGCAGCAGCAGCAGCTCGCCGACTCACTCAATCGCGATCAGGACATGCGGATTGAGCTCGAGCGCCAGCTCGCCCAGGCCCGCGCGCCGATCGTGACCGTGCCCGCGCCCGGCAATGCGGCGCCCACGTCGACGGCCCAGCAGTTGGCCGTGGCGCGCGCGCAACTGGCCGATTATGAGGCGCGGTACAAGCCCGGCCATCCGGATCTCGAAGCCGCGCGTCGGGCGGTACACGATCTCGAGCAGAAGGCCCGCGACGAAGCCGCCGCGGCGGCACAGCCCGGCGCCACACCGATCCTCTCGCCAGCCGAAGCTGAGCGTCAGCGGCAGATCAGCAACCTTCAGGCGTCGATCGCCGAGCTCGACCGGCAGATGACGCGCAAGCGCGCCGATCAGGACCAGCTCCGGGCGGCGGCCGCCGAGTACCAGCGCCGCGTCGACGCGGCGCCAAACCGCGAAGCGGAGCTCACCGAGCTGACGCGCGACTACAAGAACTGGTCGGATCGCTACTCGAGCCTGTTGTCGAAGAAGGAAGACGCGCAGCTCGCGGCGAATCTCGAGACCCGGCAGATCGGCGAGACGTTCCGTCTGCTCGATCCCGCGCAGGTGCCCGAGCGCCCCTACAGCCCGAACCGGCTCAAACTGAACGCTGCGGGCCTCGGCGCCGGCTTGGCGTTCGGCACCGCGCTGATTCTGCTGCTCGAGTACCGCGACCAGACGTTCAAGACCGACGACGACGCCCGGATCGTGCTCGATCTGCCGGTCATCGCCGTCGTGCCGCTGATGCAGTCGGACGCCGACCGCCGGCGCGGCGTCTGGCGAAGGCTCGCCGTCGGTACGCTGCTCGGCACGACCGTGCTCGCGGGTCTGGCCGTCGTCGCCTATACGCTCGTCCGCTGAGGATCGCATGTACGAACCGTTCTTCGGGCTGCGCGAGCGGCCGTTCGACCTGACGCCGACGCCGCGGTTCCTCGTCCTGACCGACGCGCACCGCGAGGCGCTCCGCAATCTGGAGTACGGCATTGCCAGCCGCAAGGGCATCACGCTGCTCGTCGGCGAGGCCGGGTCGGGTAAGACGACGGTGATTCGCGCCGCCGTCGAGACGCAGCCGGTCCGCGTGCACTGCGTGCACCTGAACAATCCGACGCTGTCGCGCGAGGAGTTCATCGAGATGCTCACGGCGAAGTTCGGGCTCTCCCGCGAGGCCGCCACATCGAAGACGCGAATGCTCGTCGAGCTCGAGGCGCTCCTCACCGCCCGTCGTACGGCTGGCGAAACGACGGTCCTCATCGTCGACGAAGCGCAGAGCCTGCCGCTCGAGCTGCTCGAGGAAATCCGGCTGCTCTCGAACATCGAGACCGACGACGAGAAGCTGCTGTCGGTCATCATCGCGGGGCAGCCGGAACTGGCCGATCGCCTGAACGAGCAGGCGCTGCGCCAGTTCAAGCAGCGCGTATCGCTGCGTTGCATGCTGGGATCGCTTAGCCGCGCCGAGACCGAGACCTACATTCGCGGACGCATCCAGGCGGCCGGCGGATCGGGGGCCGACGTCTTCACCGCCGAAGCCATGGCGCTCGTGCACGAGGGAGCGCGCGGCCTGCCGCGCACGATCAATGTCATCGCCGACAATGCGCTGCTCGGCGGGTTTGCCGCCGGACGGCGCCCCGTCGACGGCGCCATCGTCAGGGAAGTGTGCGGCGACTTCGACATTCCGCTGTCGGTCCCGTCCGCGTCGCCGGCGCGCCCGGCGGCTGCCACGCCTGCTCCGGCGGCTGCACCGGGCACGGCCCGGCTGCTCCCGGTCGAGGCACCGACGCCCGTGCTCGACGCGTCCACGACGACGTCGGAGGGGACGATGTTCGACACGTTCACGCCGAAGCGCCGGCGGTTTTCTTTCTTCTGGAACTGAGGAGTCCCGAGCATGGGTCGCGTAGATGAAGCGATGCGTCGTGCCGCCGAACGAGCCGCCGGCGGAGCCGCGGGGGCCGCAGCCGAAGCGATCCGGTCCGAGATCCCGCGTTCGACGGCAGCGGTGGCCGCGGCCGACGCGGCGGTCGATGTCCGCCTCCGCGAGGTCTACCGCGGACCCGGCCGGAGCGCGCGCGACGCGGCACCCGCGCCTTCGCCGATGTTCGGCGCCGTGCGTGACGGGCTGTGTGCGCGTCTGACCGGCAAGGTCGTCGTCGATCCACATATGCTGCCGCAGTCGCGCGAGCAGTACCGACGCCTGGCCGCCACGCTCCATCAGGGCCAGACCGAGCACGGACTCAAGGTCATCATGCTCACGAGTGCGTTGCCCGGCGAGGGCAAGACGCTCACGGCGTCGAACCTGGCGTTGACGTTCAGCGAGTCGTACCACCGGCGCGTGCTGCTCATCGACGCCGATCTTCGGCGTCCGTCGCTCCACGAGATCTTCGACGTGGACGGATCGATCGGACTCGGCGAGGGGCTGACCGCTGACGAGGACCAGCCCCTCGCGCTGCGTCACGTGTCGGCGCACCTCACCGTGCTGCCGGCCGGGCGCCCGACCGCGAGTCCGATGAACGCGCTGACATCGGATCGCATGCGGCGGCTCATCGCCGAAGCCCGCGACGTCTTCGACTGGGTCATCATCGACACGCCGCCGGTCGGGCTGATTGCCGACGCGAACCTGCTCGCCGGCATGTCGGACGGCGCGCTCCTCGTGATCAAGGCGGAGGACACCCCGTATCCGCTGGTGCGGCGCGCGGTCGACGCGCTCGGCCGCGATCGTGTGCTCGGCGTCGTGCTGAACCGGACGCTCGCCGACGTGTCGGCCTCCAAGTACGACTACTCGGGCTATTACTCGGCGGCGGCATCGCCAGCGCGTGAGACGGTGGACTGATGCGCGGTCCCACCCTGCGCGGGTTGACGCTCGTAGTCTTCGAGGCCGCCCTGGTGGCGGCGGCCATCGTGACGGCCGCCTACCTGCGCCTCGGGAAGGAGGTGTGGCCGACCATTGCCGAGCAGCACGGGGTCGCGCGCATCCTCATCGTCACCGGCGTGCTGCAGGCGTGCCTCTACTACGCCGATCTCTACAATCTGCGTCTCGTCTCCGACCGTCGCGAGTTGTTCATCCGGATGCTGCAGGCGCTCGCGGCCGCCTCGTTCGCGCTGGCGGCGATCTACTACTGGTTTCCGGGCCTGATCATCGGCCGAGGCGTGATCGGCATCGCGGCGATCCTCGTGATCTCGGCTGTGCTCGGTTGGCGGATTGCCTTTGAATGGGTGGCCCGGAGGGTTGGACCACGCGAGCGGCTGCTACTCGTCGGGACGAGTCCTGGCGCCGTCGAGCTGGCGCGCGAGCTGTACGAGCGTCATCAGGATCTGGGCGTCGAAATCGTGGGATTCGTCGATCCCGATCCGACGCGCGTCGGTGCGCCCGTCATCAATCCCGGCGTCATCGGTACGATTGAAGACATTCCCTCCATCGTCCGTGCGCGCAGCGTCGACCGCGTCGTCGTGAGCCTCTCGGATGCGCGCGGCAAACTGCCGATGGACAAGCTCCTCGAGATGAAGCTCGACGGCGTGACGTTCGATCACCTGCCGTCGGTCTACGAGGAGTACACGGGCAAGATTGCCGTCGACAACTTGCGGCCGAGCTGGCTCATTTTCTCCGATGGCTTTCGCAAGAGCCGCTTTCTCGCGTTCTGCAAACGTGCCATGGACGTCGCCGCCGCCGCGATTGGGCTCGTCATCGCGGTGCCGGTCGGCGCCCTCGTTGCGCTCAGCGTCAAACTGTCGTCGCCGGGGCCCGTCTTCTACAGCCAGCGGCGCGTCGGGCTGCGCGGGAAGATTTTCACGGTCTGGAAGTTCCGGACGATGGTCGCCGACGCCGAGGCCAAGACCGGGCCGGTCTGGGCGTCACGCAGTGGGGATCCGCGCATTACGGCCGTCGGGGGCCTGCTGCGGCGGACGCGACTCGACGAGCTTCCGCAGTTGTGGAACATTCTCAAGGGCGACATGAGCCTCGTGGGGCCAAGGCCCGAACGACCGGAGTTCGTCACCGATCTGACGCAGCAGATCCCGTACTATGGGCAGCGGCACATCGTGCGGCCGGGGCTCACCGGATGGGCGCAGGTCCGCTACACATACGGCGCGAGCACGGAAGACGCGCTGCAGAAACTGCAGTACGACTTGTACTACATCAAGAACTTTTCGATTCCGCTCGACCTCTACATCGTCTTCGAGACCATCAAGACCGTCGTCCTGCGGAAGGGAACGTAGACGATGGTCGAAGCGGACGCTCCTGTCGTCAATGCGATGAGCATCGACGTGGAGGACTACTTTCACGTCAGCGTGTTCGACGGCATCGTGCCGCGATCCATGTGGGACCGCATGGAGAGTCGCGTCGTCGCCAACACGGAGCGGATGCTGGCCATTTTCGAGGAGTTCCGCGTCCGCTCCACGTTCTTCGTCCTCGGCTGGGTCGCGGAACGTCATCCGCAGCTCGTTCGGACGATCGCGACCGCGGGCCACGAGGTCGCCTCGCACGGCTACGCGCATCGCTTGATCTACGACCAGACGCCGGCGGCATTCCGCGACGACGTGCGTCGGGCGAAGGCGATCATCGAGGATGCGGCCGGATGCCCGGTGGCCGGCTATCGGGCGCCGAGCTACTCGATCACGCCGCGGTCGCTTTGGGCGCTCGACGTGCTCGTCGAGGAGGGCTATCAGTACGACTCGAGCATTTTCCCGATCCGACACGACCGGTACGGCATTCCCGTCTCGGGGCGCAAGCCGTACCGCATCGAACGCCGACGCGGCGCGCTTGTCGAGGTTCCCGGATCGACGACGCGCATCGGCCCGCTGAATCTGCCCGTGGCCGGCGGTGGCTATTTCCGTTTGCTCCCATACTGGTGGGCGCACTGGGGTATCTCGCGCGTCAACCGCATCGAGCGCCGACCGGTCGTCTTCTACCTTCATCCATGGGAAATCGACCCGGGCCAGCCGCGTCTCTCGGCGGGACGGCTCGGCCGATTCCGGCACTATCGGCATTTGGAAGAGACCGAGGCGCGCCTGCGGCGACTGCTCACGGATTTCCCCTTCGACACGATCGCGTCGGTCGTCGATACGGTGCGGCGTGCCGCCGTGCCGGCCGACGCGACCGTGACCCCGCCCCTGCCGTACGCCTGGTAGTTCGCGCATGACGACGTCCGCGACCGAACCCATCGCAGCCGCCACATTGGCGGTTCCAGCCACCACGGGAGCCACGGTCGTCTCGACGGCCACCGACGCCGGCGCGTGGGACGCGTACGTCGAGGCACACCCGGCGGCGACCGCCGATCATCTCTGGGGCTGGCGGGACGTGTTCCAATCCGTCTTCGGCCAATCGTCGGACTATCTCGTGGCGATGCGCGACGGCACCGTCGCCGGCGTGCTGCCGCTCGTGCTGTTTCGATCACGCTTGTTCGGACGCTTCGCCGTGTCGGTGCCGTTCCTGAACTACGGCGGCCTGCTGGCCGACGACCACGGCGTTGCGGCGGCGCTCGTCGCGGCGGCGACGGCTCGCGCGAAAGCGTTTGGCGCGTCGCACGTCGAGCTGCGTCATCGCGAACGTCAACGGCCCGATCTGCCCGTGAGGCAGCACAAGATCGGCTTATCGCTGCCGCTGCCCACCTCGGCCGACGAGTTGTGGAAGACGGTCGACCGCAAGATTCGCAATCAGATTCGCAAGGCGCAGAAAGAGGGGCTGGAGGTGCGATCGGGGTGCGGCGAGCTCGTCGATGCGTTCTATCCCGTGTTCGCGCGCAACATGCGTGACCTGGGGACGCCGGTGTACTCACGGCGGCTGTTCAGCGAGACGCTGCGCCGCTTTCCGGATCGCGCGCGCGTGTTCATCGTCCTGTACGGCGGCCGGCCGATCGCCGGCTCGGTGACGATACGGTTCCGCGACACGTGCCTCGTGCCGTGGGCGTCCTCATTGCGGGAGTTCCGGCACCTCTGCCCCAACATGCTCGTGTACTGGGCGATGCTCGAGGACGCAATCGCCGGTGGGGCGCGGACGTTCGACTTCGGCCGCTCGTCACCCGGCGGCGGCACGCATCACTTCAAGACGCAGTGGGGCGCGCGTGAGACGCCGCTCTCGTGGGAGTACGTGCTCATCTCGCGCGAATCACCGCCCAATCAGGGGCCGTCCAACCCGCGGTTCACGCGTGCCGTGAGCGCGTGGAAATCTTTGCCGCTGTGGCTGGCCAACCGCCTCGGACCGCCACTCGCGCGGCACCTGCCGTAACGCAGAGGGCAGCCATGGTGACGTTCATCACATCGGTGCGCCATCCGCTCAACGCCACGTCGTTCCAACGTGTCGAAGCGCTTCTGGACCGCTCACTGCGATCCGTCAGCGCGCAAACCGACCCGGATATCCGCGTCATCGTCGTCTGTAATCAGCGGCCGAACGTCCGCGTTTCGGATTCGCGCATCGACTATCACATCGTGGACTTCCCGCCGCCGTCCGAGGCGAGACGCGCGAGCATCCCGGAGGAGCTGGCGCGCGTCGACAAGGGCACGAAGCAGATAGTCGGCTTTCTTGCCGCGCGTGCCTTCCGGCCCGAGTACGTCGTGTTCTTCGATTGCGACGATCTGGTCAACCGTGAGCTTGCGGCATTCGTGGCCGCCCGGCCGGGACGGGCAGGCTGGTACGTGAATACGGGCTATGCGCTGGACATGGCGAACGGACATGTCCAGCGCCGTGCTGGGATGGTGCGGTACTGCGGAACCGCGCTCGTGCTGAACGCCGCGCGGCTCGCCGAGCTGACCGGCGTGGGGACCCCACTCACGCCGCGGAGCTCGCAGGACGAGATCCGGGCCCACGTGGCGCCGGTGATCATCACCCGGATCTTTGGCGATCATCCGTTCGTGCCCGGATTCTTCGCCGCGCACGGACATGCGCTCGCGTCCCTCCCCTTTGCGGCGAGCGCCTGGGTGCTCGGCACGGGAGAGAACCTCGTGGGAGTCCGGAAACGCGACGTGGGCCTTCCGGCCACGGCGCGCTTCTACGAGGCATTCGGCATCGAGCCGCCCGATGCGTCTGCCGATCCCGTCTCGTGGACCGCGATCATGCGGGAGCGCTGGTCCTATCTTCGTTCGCAGTTCGGATTTGCGAAATTCCTCGTGTCCGGGTTTCGGCCACCACCGGCCGAATGATCGTCCCTTGACGAGCCCTTCGTTGTGAGTGTTCCTGGCAACTAGTGCGCGCGGCACGTCCCGAGAACGGCGAGAGGATGGTCGGGGGGGACCCAGCCGCCTGAAACGTAGACCCAACCGGCAACCGGAGAGCCGCCGAAGGAGCAATAGGGCAGATTGGACACAACGCTGCTGCCCGAGCTGCTGGAACCACTGCTGCCGCTGCTGCTCGTGCTCGATCCGCTGCTGCCCGTGCCGCTGCTCGACGCGCCGCCGCCGAGGGCCGCGATCGCCAGCGGATGATCCGGCGGCAGCCAGCCGCCCTCCACGCAGACCCAGTTCGAGACGGGCTTCTGCGTCGTGCACGGAATCGGCGAGACGTAGGTTCCCGACGAGCTCGATGACGAGGATGAAGAAGACGAGGACGACTGCGCCGGCGGCGTGACGGAGGGGAGATTCCCGAGACCCGCCGCGATAGCGAGCGGATGATCCGGCGGCAACCATCCGGTTCCGACGCAGACCCAGTTGGCCACCGGCTTCGGCGTCGTGCAGGCTCCGCTCTGGCCCGTCGAACCGGCCACGGTGACCGTCACCGGTGACGACGTTTGGGCGTTTCCTGATGAGTCGCGGGCGGCCGCACGGATCGTGTGCGTGCCGTTGCCCGCGCTCGCGGTATTCCAGGTCGTCTGGTACGGCGCCGCAGCATCTTCCGACCCAACGTTGATGTTGTCGACGGTGAACCAGACGCTCGAGACGCCGACGTTGTCCGACGCCGAGGCCGTCAGCGTCACCGTCCCGCCGACGGTAGCGCCGTTGGTCGGGCTCGTCACGGCGACCGAGGGCGGCGTCGAGTCCGCTGACGCCGTCGCGTTCGTCAGCGCGTAGACGGCGATGACCGGGGCATGGCCGTCTGCCGATCCGAGCGAGACGAAGACGCGCCGCGTGGCCGGATCGTAGGTCGCGCCGAGAATCGCGTCTGACGCGTTCGACATGAAGGGCGCGGTGATCGTCCACGCGGCGTAAGGCTTGATGTCCCACGGGTTCCGCTTGCCCTGCTTCACGGCCGCCAGGTCATTGGCGTCGTACGCCCAGATGAATCCTCGATAGGGGTAACCGTGATTGCCCTTGTAGGGCGACGTCGGGTCGTAGCACATGCCCGGGCCGGCCGCTGCCGGATCAGATGTGCTCTCGCCGTAACAGACGCTGCCGGGCTGCGTGCCGATGAAGAGCACGCTGCGTGTGCCCGTCGGGAAGATGACGCCGCCCATCGCCGTGGCCTTCAGGAACAGCTTGCTGGTGTCGGTGCCGTCGTATGTGCCAAGTGTCGCGTGCGCCTCGGGGTAGCCGACGACCTGAACGGCTTTGGACTGGTTCGAGAGTGAAGACGGATCGAAGACAGTGGCCGCCGGTCCGAGGCTCGTTCGCCCGATGATCGGAATGCAGCACTGTCCGGTGAGCGCGGGGCCGCCGAGCGTGCCCTGCCACTCCGGAGGGATGGGCGTCATGTAGCCGGAGACGAAGCCCGCCCCCCCTGAACCCACCTGATAGGGACCGCTGACCGACCCGTTCTGGACGCTGAAATGTGAGCGCTGCTGCTGGTTGCTCGTGTCGGAGTCGTAGTAGATGTACGCGCTGACGACGAGCCCGCTGCCCCAGGGCAGAATGCCACCGACGCGTGCGTCCCCTGTTCCGATGCTGCCCATTTTGCCCGCGAGCAGGTCGCTGAAGTTCGTCTTGAGCGAGGCGAGCGGGAGTGAGCTGAGCGCCGTCGATGGGCTCGGGGCCGGAATCGTGACTTCGGCCGCACGCTGCTGCTGCGCGTGGCCGACGATCCACAGGCCACCGT
>CALFMR010000432.1 GCA_937880585.1 uncultured Acidobacteriota bacterium | reverse complement strand
GTTGTGCCACCGTCGCTCGCCGACGGTCGAATGCGCGCCGCAGCCGAACCCTCGCCATCGTCCGCTCTGCCAGTACTTCAAGTTGTGACGGCTGGCGTAGCCGTGCCGCGCGACGTTCGAGATCTCGTATTGCGCGTATCCCGCGGCATCGAGCGTCTCGAGCGCCTCGAGATACATGTCGGCGGCTTCGTCGTCGGTGACCTGGCACCACCCCGCCGCGCTGGACTCGCTGCTGGCCGCGCCGCGCGCCATCGCCTCCTTGAGCGGGGCGTTCGGGTAGAGCTCGAGCAGGTACATCGAGAGGTGGTCCGGCGCGAGCGTGATCGCGCGCGCGATCGTCCGTCGCCAGGATGCCGGCGACTGGCCCGGCAGCCACAACATCAAATCGAAGCTCACGTTCGCGAAGCCCGCCGCGCGCGCCTGCCCCACGGCGTCCGCCGCGCGATCGGCCGAATGGATCCGCCCGAGCCGCCGCAGCTCCTCATCGTCGAACGACTGCACGCCGAAGCTGAGACGATTGACACCCGCCGCGCGAAATCCCGCGAGCCGATCCGGACTCGCGGTCTCGGGATTCGTCTCGAGCGTGATCTCCGCGCCGGCCGCCACGTCGTAGACGTCACGGCACCCGGCGATGAGTCCCGCGACCTCGTCGGGCTCGAGGAGCGACGGCGTGCCGCCGCCGAAGAAGATCGTGTCGACTGGCGATCCATCGCCCGCCTCGTGGATCTCGCGCGCGATCGCGTCGACGTAGCCCGCCTTCAGATCGGCATCGAATAGCCCGCGGTTGAAGTGGCAATAGCTGCAGATGGCCTGGCAGAACGGCACGTGCAGATAGAGGCCGAGCATCGCGCGATGAAAATGGAGGGACGCGCGTCGCGCGTCCAGCGATCGATGTTACCGCCCGGCCTTCCCGCCGGGCCAGGTGAGCTCGCGGGGCTCGGCCGACCGCGCGGTGGGCGCGGAGCGGATTTGCGCGCGGGCCGGTCCGGTCGCGCGTGCGGGCAGCGTGCGGCGGCCGCGTTGGCGCTTCCAGAGCGTGGCCAGATCGTCGGGCCCGCCGTTGGCGGGCATCATCCGGTAATCGCCGCCCTCGTACTCGAGGAACTCGCACATCTCGTGCAGCCGCGAGTGCATGCGGAACCCGACGCGGACCTTGAGCGAGTCGAGCTCGGTCTCGTCGGGCAGGTCCTCGTAATTGGTCGTGAAGATCGTCGGCCGCCGCTCGTTGTACCGCGTGTTGACGATGAGGTTCATCGTCTCCTCGACCCACTCGGACGGCTTTTCGGCGCCGAGATCGTCGAGCACGAGCACGTCGGCCTCCATCACGGGACGAAGGATGTCCATCTCGGCCGCGCGAACGACCGGGTTGTAGGTCGATCGGATGTCGCGCAACAGATCGCGCACGTCATAGAACAGCCCGCGCGCGCCCTTGTGCGCGACGACGGATCGGAGGACGGCGACGGCGATGTGCGTCTTGCCGATGCCCGGAGGGCCGATGAGACACAGTCCCTTCGATACGGCCGGAAAACTGTCGGCGAATCGGCGCGCGCGCGTGACCGCGGTGACGAGCCGTTCGTTGTCGTACAGAAGGAAATTGTCGAGATCGCAGCGCCCGTAGCGCGGCGGCACGCGCGCCTCGCGCAGGAGCGCCGACGTGCGGTTGCCCTGCCAGCACGTGCACCGCACGACGCGGCGAACGCCGCCATCCGTGATCGGACGCCAGCCGGTGTCATCGCAATCGGGGCAGGCCATGCGCGGACAGAATAACATCGCGCGCGCGCGACGGCGATCGAATCGCGTCAGGACGATTTGACAGGTGGCGGTTCGACCGGTTCGGTGGGCTCGGTGGACTTGACGCCGGTGAGATCGGCCGGCGTCGACGGCACGAGCGCCGTGTTCAGCCGCTGTTCCCAGTCGCCCAGGCCGCGCGCGAGCTCCTGCTTGACGTACTGCATGAACTCATTGACCTCACGCTGCATCCGCTCCATCTTCCGGCGCATGTTGAGGATCACTTCGACGCCCGCGAGGTTCACGCCGAGATCGCGCGTGAGCGCGAGGATGGTCTCGAGCGTCTCGAGATCCTCGTCCGAGTAGAGCCGCGTGTTGCCGTCGGTCCGCGATGGCGTCAGGAGCCCTTCGCGTTCGTAGAGGCGCAGCGTCTGCGGGTGGATGTGATAGCGATCGGCCACGGCGCTGATCATGTAAGACCCGCGGCGCGTCGCTCGTCGTCGTGTCGGCATGTCAGAATCCGTTGCCTCGGGGCATCATGCGCCCTCGAACAGCCGCTGCCGCTCGGCCACGGCCGGGTGCCGCTTGCCGAACGCCGCGAGCAGCGCCCTCGCCTCGTCGTCCAGATCGTTAGGCAGCACGATGGCGATCTCGACGATGAGATCGCCGGCCCGGCCGCGGCTGGGATCGGCGGCCCGCACGCCGCGGCCTTTCACGCAGAGCCGGTCGCCCGACGCCGTGCCCGGCGGAATGCGCAGGCGCGCCGGGCCGTCGAGCGTCGGCACGTCCACGTCGGCGCCGAGCGCGGCTTCGTGAATGCCGACGGGCAGTCGCAACTCGAGGTCGCGCCCCGCGCGTCTGAAATACGGATGGTCGGCGACGCGCACCGTCACGTACAAGTCGCCCGTCGGTCCGCCGCGCGCCCCGGCGTGACCGCGTCCCGGCACCGCGACGCGCGCGCCCGACTCGAGCCCGGCTGGAATCGGCAGCGTCACGACTTCGGTGCGCGCCGTCGTGCCGACGCCCGCGCACGGCCGGCAGCGCTCGGCGGCCAGCCGGCCCGTGCCTTCGCACGCCTCGCACGTCTTGGTGAACACCATGTGACCGCGCGCCCAGCGCCGCGTGCCTTCGCCGTGACACACGGGACATGAGCCCGCGGGTCGCGCGATCCGGCCCGCGCCGCCGCAGGTCGGGCAGCGTTCCTGCCGCGTGACCGACAATGGCACCTCGGCGCCGCGCGCCGCGTCAAGAAAAGGCATCGTCAGCTCGAGCTCGATGTCGGCGCCACTCGTTGGCGTCGTCGCCTCGCGCGCCGCATGTTCGAAGACGTCGGCGAAGAGCTCCGAGAACGTCGCCGCGAGCTGCCCCTCGGCCACTGACGAGAAGTCGAAACCTTCGAACGCGACCGCCGAATCGGCTGGTGCCGTGCGCACCGTGACGACCCCCAGGTCGTACTGACGCCGGCGGTCGGCATCGATGAGGATCTGATACGCATTCTGAATCTGCCGGTACATCGCCGCGGCGACCTGATCACCCGGATTGATGCCGGGGTGATAGCGCCGCGACAGACGCCGATGCGCGCGATCGATGTCGGCCGCCGAGGCGGCCTGTGTGATCCCGAGCAGCGTGTAGAGATCGGTAGCCATGATCCACTCGCGCCGGCGCTGGCGGCGCCAGCCGGCAGGTTCGAGAACCCACCGGATCGGCCGCCGCCCGCCGGACGCTCCGTCTGTGCGTCCTTACTTCTTGTCGTCCACGATCTCAGCGTCGATGACGTCGTCGGCCTGGCCGTTGCCGGCCGACGGCCCGCCGCCCGCTTCCGGGCCGCCGGGACCACCCGGCGCTGGACCGGCGTTCTGGTAGAGCCGCTCGGCCGCTTTCTGTTGCGCCTGCATCAGCGCCTCCAACGTGCGCTCGATGGCCTTCGCCTCGTTCGACTCGAGCGCCTTCTTCAGGTCGTTGGTCGCCGATTCGATGGCCAGCCGATCGGAGGCGTCCAGCTTCTCGCCGGACTCCTTGACGAACTTCTCGGCGCCGTAGACGGCCTGATCCGCGCGGTTGCGCGTTTCCACTTCGTCCTTGCGCGCCTTGTCCTCGGCCGCGTGCGACTCGGCGTCGCGCATCATGCGGTCGACCTCGTCCTTGCTGAGGCCGCTCGATGCCGTGATCGTGATCTTCTGTTCCTTGCCCGTGCCGCGGTCCTTCGCCTGCACGTTGACGATGCCGTTCGCGTCGATGTCGAACGTGACCTCGACCTGCGGTACGCCACGCGGCGCGGGCGGAATGCCGTCCAGGTGGAACTTGCCGAGCGTACGGTTGTCACGCGCCATCGGCCGCTCGCCCTGCAGCACGTGGACCTCGACACTCGTCTGGCCATCGGCCGCCGTCGAGAAGACCTCGCTCTTCTTGGTCGGAATCGTCGTGTTCCGCCCGATGAGCGTCGTCATCACGCCGCCGAGCGTCTCGATGCCGAGCGAGAGCGGCGTCACGTCGAGCAGCAGCAGGTCCTTGACCTCGCCAGAGAGCACGCCGGCTTGAATCGCCGCGCCGAGCGCGACGACTTCGTCCGGGTTCACGCCCTTGTGCGGGTCCTTGCCGAACAGCTCCTTGACGATCTGCTGCACGCGCGGCACACGCGTCGATCCGCCGACGAGCACGACTTCGTCGATCTGCTGCGCCGTCAGTCCGGCGTCGCCGAGCGCCTGCTTGCACGGCCCGACGCTCTTCTGGAGCAAGTCCTCGACGAGCCCCTCGAACTTCGCGCGCGTCAGCTTCATCGCGAGGTGCTTCGGCCCGGTCTGATCGGCCGAGATGAACGGCAGATTGATCTCCGTCTCCATCACGGTCGACAGTTCCATCTTGGCCTTCTCCGCCGCTTCACGAAGCCGCTGGAGCGCCATCCGGTCCTTCGACAGGTCGATGCCTTCCTGCTTGCGGAACTCCGAGACGATCCAGTCGATGATGCGCTGGTCGAGGTTGTCGCCGCCGAGGTGCGTGTCGCCGTTGGTCGACTTGACCTCGACGACGCCGTCGCCGACCTCGAGGATCGAGATGTCGAACGTGCCGCCGCCGAAGTCGTAGACGGCGATCATCTCGTTCTTCTTCTTGTCGAGCCCGTAGGCCAGGGCCGCGGCAGTCGGCTCGTTGACGATGCGCTTGACGTCGAGCCCGGCGATCTTGCCGGCATCCTTCGTGGCCTGCCGCTGGGCGTCGTTGAAGTACGCAGGCACGGTGATGACGGCCTCGGTCACCGGCTGGCCCAGGTAATCTTCGGCGGCCTGCTTCAGCTTCTGCAGGATCATCGCCGAGATTTCGGGCGGCGTGAGCGGCTTCGACTGCCCCTCGATCTGCACGGCCACGCGGTCGCCGTCGTGGACGACGTGATAGGGCACCATCTTCATTTCTTCGGAGACTTCATCGAAGCGCCGGCCCATGAAGCGCTTGATGGAAAACACGGTGTTCTCGGGATTGGTGACGGCCTGGCGCTTGGCCACCTGGCCGACGAGCCGCTCGCCGGACTTGGTGAATCCGACGACGGACGGCGTCAGGCGTCCGCCCTCCGCGTTGGTGATGACGACCGGTTCGCCTCCCTCCATGACGGCCACGACCGAATTGGTCGTGCCGAGGTCGATCCCGATGATCTTGCTCATGATGTCTCTCCTGCCCAGATAGGGACTGAACTTTAGTGATTTGAATTATAGATTCTTGAGTGCACGACAGTCAAGTGATACCGACAGTCGATGGCCGGATGGCTTCAAAACTGTGCACTTCCGGGGATCTTCGTTATCATGGGTCTCAGCCACCGCCTAGCGACGTAGTGTGAGGAGGGCGCACGATGACCCCCACGTCCCGAGTCCGGCCGTTCCTCGTTCGCTGCGCGTTGTCTTCAGTCGCCGCGGCCGCCTGCGTGCTCCTGCCCGCGGCCCTCTCGGCCCAGGCCGGCGACGACAATCCGCCCATGGCAGCCGCGTCCGATTTCGATCCCGGTCCCGACGCACCCGACATCGACTGGTCCGGCGACATCCCGGCCCACGTCGACGACATTCAGGGCGCGGTGGCGCTCGAGCGTGACGGTGAAGCCCTCCAGTCCATCACCGGCACGCCGCTTCTGAGCGGCGATCGTCTTCGCACGGATGCGGGTCGCGCCGAGGTGGTCTTTGCCGACGGCAGCGTGCTCGACGTCGATGAGCGGTCGGCGGTCGACTTCCTCGACGACGGCCTGCTGCGGCTCGAGGCAGGACGCGTGCGGCTGTCGCTGGCCGGCCGCGGCGGCGACGAGCAATACCGAATCGACGGTGCCGGAATGACGGCCTGGATTCAGACCGCGGGCGACTACCGCGTGTCGCTCGCCGGCGCGCCGGGCAGCCAGGAACTGACGGTGTCAGCCATCCGCGGCGTCGCCGAACTGCAGTCGCCGCTTGGCCGCACGCGCGTGCGCTCCGGCTATGCGACCGTGTCGGCCGTGCGTGACGCGCCGTCACTGCCCTATCCCGACAACGCATCGGCGGGCGATCCCTTCGATCTCTGGGTCCTCGCCGAGCGCGACACGCGGACGAACGTCGCGACGGCCTCGTATCTGCCCGATGATCTGCGTCCCTACGCCGGCACGCTCGCGACCGATGGCGCCTGGGAGTACCTCCAGCCGTACGGCTACGTCTGGTATCCGCGAGTGGCGGTCGGCTGGGCGCCGTACACCTACGGCGAGTGGTCGGTCGTCGCCTCGTTCGGCTGGACATGGACGGGCGGCCCGCGCTGGATCTGGCCGACGCATCACTACGGACGCTGGGGATTCCGGGCGAGTCGTTGGTACTGGATTCCCGATCGACGCTGGGCGCCGGCGTGGGTGTCGTGGGCCAATGCGCCGGGCTATGTCGGCTGGTGCCCGCTCGGCTGGGACAACCGTCCCGTCGTGAGCATCACGCGCGTCGTCGCGCGAACGGGCGGATGGCGCGCGTGGACGGTCGTGCCGTCGCGCGCGTTCTCTCGAGGCGGCTATTCACGCGTGAGCGTGCGCGCGGCGGTACACGGGCCGCTCGGCGTGTCCGCGTCCGCGTTCACCGTGCGACGCGCGTCGCCGATCCCTGCCGCGGTTTCGCGGACAACGCGCCCGGTGCGCGGTCCGGCATATGCCGCGTCGCGCACGCCTCGTTCGATCGAGGTCGCTCCGCCCGTGCGGCCGGGCGAGGTGAACAGCGGCGTGCCGCGATCGCGCAGCCGCATCGAAACCACCCGGCGCAGCCCCGCCGTCACGCCGCGCGCGGACACGAGAAATGTCTGGTCGTCGCCCGCGCGCGCATCGGCGGGCAACGTGTCCCGTGGTCGCGTCGCGCCGGCGTCGCCGTCGGCGAGTCCGCGGGCCTATCGCCGCGGCGTTTCGCCGACGCCACCGACGCCTCGGCCCGAGATGTCGCAGCCGACGCGGATGCCGTCGCGAGGCTATCGCGCGCCGTCGACGGTGCGGCCCGTCAGTCCGCCGGTGCCATCGCGCATGGCGCCGTCGCATCCCATGACGCGCCCAGCTCCAGAGCCACGGACGCCGAATCGCGCCAGCTCGCGCGCGACGAGAGGCGGCGACTCACACGCCGGCAGCCGAACGACGTCGTCGGGCGGCGGTCACGCTCATTCGCGCGCGCGATGATGGCACGCGATCGCGGTGCTACACTTTGGCGCGCATGATGCTCAAGTGGCCGAGCCTGGCGCGCACGCTCGGCGTCGCCGCGCTGTTCCTTGCGGCGGCGCTCGCCGGCACGGCGAGCGGCGTCATCTTCGCGTTCGTCGGCGACCTGCCGCAGATCTCGGCGCTCGACGACTACTCGCCCGGCACGATCACGCGCGTGCTCGGCCGCGACGGCTCGGTCATCGGCAGCTTCGCGACCGAGCGCCGCCAGATCGTCACCTACGACCAGATCCCCGACGTCCTGCGGCACGCCATCATGTCGGCCGAGGACCAGCACTTCATGACGCACGGCGGCATCGAGCCGACGCACATGCTCTGGGCCTACGTGCAGGACAAGCTCCACAAGCGCCGCACGCCCGGCCGCAGCACGATCACGCAGCAGCTCGCGCGCCAGCTGTTCCCCATCGGTTTCGAGCGCACGCCGGAACGCAAGATCAAGGAAGCGCTCGTCGCCCTGCAGATCGAGAAGCGGTACACGAAGCAGGAAATCTTCACGATGTACTGCAACAAGGTCGCGTGGGGTTTCGGCACCTACGGCGTGCAGGCCGCCTCCGAGCTGTACTTCGCCAAGCCGGCGAAAGATCTCACGCTGAACGAAGCCGCGACGATCGCCGGCATGCTGCCGGCCCCGCAGACGCTCAACCCGTACACGAACATCAAGGCCTCCACGCGCCGGCGCAACTACACGCTCGAGCGGATGGCCGACGACGGCTACATCACGCGCCAGACGGCCAAGGCGACCGAAGCCGAACCCATCGTCACGCGCGGACAGCCGAGCCGTCCGCCATCGGTCGCTCCGTACTTCCTCGAAGCCGTCCGCCAGCAACTCGACGCGAAGTACGGCGCCAAGGCCGTCTACGAGAACGGACTCGTCGTCCACACGGGCCTCGATCTGGATCTGCAGCGGGCCGCCAATCGCGCGGTCGACGACGGCGTGCGCCGCATCGACAAGCTGCACGGCTGGCGCAAGCCCGCGCACAACCTCCTGGACGAGAAGCGCAATCTCGACACGTGGCGCGACAACCGCTGGCGCGGCGATCCGGCGGCCGGCGACGTGCTGCCCGCGATCGTGACGGGCGTCGAGGGCGCCGACATCCACGTGCGCGTCGGCACGTTCTCGGGCGTCATCGGCGCGAACGGGTACGCCTGGACGCGCAAGCGGCCGGCGGCGCTCGTGCGGCGCGGCGATCTCGTCGAGATTCGCATCGCCAAGGTCGAGACCGACGCGTCGACACTCACCGGATCGCTCGAACAGCCGCCGCTCGTCCAGGGCGCGGCGCTCGCGATCGACAACCACACGGGCCAGATTCTCGCGATGGTCGGCGGCGACGACTTCGAGCGCAGCGAGTTCAATCGCGCGACGCAGGCGATGCGCCAGGTGGGATCGCTCTTCAAGCCGTTCGTCTACACGGCGGCGATCGATCGCGGTTACACGACGCAGTCGATCCTCGACGACACACCGGCCAGCTTCGACGTTGGTCCGAACCAGCCGCCCTACGAGCCGCAGAACTACGACCGCCAGTTCCTCGGCGACGTCACCGTGCGCACGGCGCTCGAGGACTCGCGCAACGTGCCGACCGTTCGGCTGATGCAGGCGCTCGGTCCGAAGGAAGTCATCAAGTACGCGCGCGACATGGGCATCACGACGCCCATCCCCGAGTTCCTGTCGGTGGCGATCGGCGCGGCCGAGAGCACGCTCTTCCAGATGGTCTCGGCCTATTCGGCCTTCCCGAACCAGGGCGTGCGGATGACGCCGCTCACGATTCTCGACGTCGTCGATCGCGACGGCAACACGCTCGAACAGCACCGCGTCGAGCCGCACGAGGCCATTCGCGCGGATACGGCCTACGTCCTCACCGACCTGCTCGAGGGCGTCGTCCAGCACGGCACGGGCGCGCCGGCCGCGTCGATCGATTGGCCGCTCGGCGGCAAGACGGGCACGACCGACGACTACACCGACGCGTGGTTCATCGGCTTCGATCCGGACATCACGGTCGGCGTGTGGACGGGCTACGACCAGAAGAAGCCGCTCGGCGGCAACCAGACGGGCACGGTCGCGGCGCTGCCGATCTGGATGGACATCATGAAGAGCTGGGTTGCGCGCCGCCGCGCCGACGGCGGTCCCACGCCCGAGTTCACGCGCCCGGCCAACATCGTCACCGCAGACACGCCGCTCGGCACGGACGTCTTCATCGCCGGCACCGAACCGGGGCGCTGAGCTCAGCGCCCGGTAATCAGGCGCAGATCGATCGCATCGGCCATCGCCTTGTAACCCGCATCGTTCGGGTGCAGGTGGTCGCGGTCGTTGAAGGCGGGCGCGAATGAGAGCGGGTCGTTCGGATCCGCCACGACGGCCGCGAAGTCGATGACGCCGTCGAAGGCGCCGCTCGTTTTTATCCACGCGTTGGTCGCTTCGCGCGCAGCCTCGCCCGAGTCCGATGCGTAGAACGCGCCTTTGTAGGGCGTGAGCGTCGCGCCGAGGACGCGGATGCCGTGCGCGTGCGCGCGTTCGATGATCTGCCGATAGGCGGCCTCGAGCGCGACGGCGGTCACCGGCTCGCGATCGCCGGTCGGCGCGAAACCGCGGCCGATGTCGTTGATCCCCTCGAGCAGCACGATCACCCTCACGCCGGGCACGCTGAGCACGTCGCGATCGAAGCGCGCGAGCGCGTCCGGCCCGCTGCCGTAGCGCAGGACGCGATTGCCCGAGATGCCCGCGTTCACGACCGACCAGCGATCGGGACCGGGCAGTGCGGCGAGACGATCCGCCAGCCGATCCGGCCACGCATGAAACGCATTGCCGGTCGATCCGTCGCCCTCGGTGATCGAGTCGCCGAGCGTGACGACGGCGGAGGTGTGCGGCGCGTCGACTTCGACGAGCGTTGCATACACGGGCGCGCGCCTCAGGTGCGCGCCGGGCAGCGACGTCGCGCCCGTGAGGTCGCCGGGCGCCGAGGGGACGTACGTCCACAGCGTGCGCGCGCCTCGGACCGCGGCCTGGCCAGGCACGAACACCGACACGGCGAGCCGGTCGAGCGCCCGCACGTCGAGCGCAATCGGATCGGACAACACGGGTGCGCCGGCGGGAATCGCCACGCGGGCCTGTCCATCGAACGTGACCGCGCGATCGCTGCCGGCGACGATCGCGCCGTCCGGTCCGGCAAGCGCGAGATGGACGTCGCCGATGACCTGCACGTCGCCGCTGCTCTCGTTGGAGAGCCGCAGGCGGACACGCGACCCCGATGCCGACACGCGGACGATCTGACGCAGCGTGACGTTCGCCAGCACGCCGGGTGCGAAATCGACGGGCAGGCCGCCGGGGTTCTCGAGAAGCGGCGGCCGCGGCGCGGCTGGCGCCGGTGCAGGTGGCGCCGGGGGCGGCACGCCGAGCGGCGGCGGCTGCGGCGCGACACGCGTGGGCGCCGGACCCGGCTGCGGCGGCGACGCCACCCATCCCCACGCGCCAACCCAGTGCGCGTCCGCATCGGTCGACTGCGCGGCACGCGATGTGTGAACGGGCACCGCCACGAGCGCGGCGGCGAGAGCGATAGTCGAGAAGAGCTTCATTGAGGCTTCTCTCATCTTCTTTGCAGGGCGTTGGACGTCATCTTCTATTGATCGCTCGCGGGGCCCCACCCCCGCTCGCCCGCTCAGCGCCGCTCCTGCGTCGCGGGCTTCGCGGACTTCTTTTTACGCGCTTCGGCACCCTCGCTACGCTCGCGAGTCATCTTCTTTGCAAGGCGTTGGGGCCCCACCCCCAGCGCTACGCGCTTCGACCCCTCGCTACGCTCGGGGCCTCGCGGTGTCATCTTTTAGAGCTGTCCCCTTCGCGATCTTCGTGCCTTCGCGTGAGCCCTTACTCGTCGTCGATGGTTGTCTCGAGCTTGCCGAGCGCACGTTTCATCAGGTACGCCTTGATGAACTCGTCGAGGTCGCCGTCGAGCACGCGGTTGACGTCGCCGACCTGGTACTTCGTCCGGTGGTCCTTCACCATCTGGTACGGGTGCAGGACGTAGCTGCGGATCTGGCTGCCGAAGGCGATGTCCTTCTTCTCGCCGCCGAGCTGGTCGAGCTTGGCCTGCTGTTCCTTCAGGCGCAAATCATACAGCCGCGCCTTGAGCACCTTCATGCCGGACGCGCGGTTCTTGTGCTGCGATCGCTCGTTCTGGCACGAGACGACGATGCCGGTCGGCAGGTGCGTGATGCGGACGGCCGAGTCGGTCACGTTCACGTGCTGACCGCCGGCGCCGCTCGACCGGAACGTGTCGATGCGCAAGTCCTTCTCTTCGATCTCGATGTCGATGTCGTCGGGCAGTTCCGGCCAGACGTAAAGCGACGCGAACGACGTGTGGCGCCGCGCGGCCTGATCGAACGGCGAGATGCGGACCAGGCGATGAACGCCGGCTTCGGCCGAAAGCAGACCGTAGGCGTAGTCGCCGGCGATGGTCAGCGTCGCGCTCTTGATGCCGGCTTCATCGCCCGGCTGCAGATCGATGACCTCGCGCTTGAACCCACGCCGCTCCGTCCAGCGGATGTACATGCGCAGGAGCATCTCGGCCCAGTCCTGCGACTCGGTGCCGCCAGCGCCCGGATGGACCGTGATGATGGCGTTCTTCCGATCCATCTCGCCGCCGAGCATCGTTCGGATCTCACCGGTCTGAATGTCGCGGCCGAACGTCTCGAGGCCGCGCTCGAGATCGCCCGTGACGTCCTCGCCCTGCCGCGCCCAATCGACAAGCACACCCAAGTCGTCGAACTGACGACGCAGCGTCTCGGCCAGCGCGCGGTCGTCTTCGAGCCGGCGGCGGCGCTGCAGCAGCTTCTGTGCGGCCGACGGATCCTTCCAGAGCTCGGGGTGCGCGACCTCGGTCTCGATCTCGCTCAGTTCGCGCTGCAGGCGTGATTCGTCAAAGGCCCCTCCGCAGGTCGGAGGCGCGAGCGGACAAATCGGTGTACTGGCGAACGAGCTCGTCCAAGGTCATCGGGAATGTCTCCTCAGGGGATCAGGATACGGCCGGTTTCACGTTCGCTCGCCGCCCTCGCCGTCCGGTGAACACGACCCACGCGGCCGCGAAGGTCGACAGCCACGCGAAGAGGTTGCCAATCCGGTTGTAGATCGTGCGCCCGTCGAGCAGCCGCACGTCGACGGCGAGGCTCACCGGCACGAAGAGATCCGTGCGGACGAGCACGCGACCGTACGGATCGATCGCGCCGCTCACGCCGGTATTGGCCGCGCGCACGACGTAGCGGCCCTCCTCGACGGCGCGCAGCGACCCTTGGGCGAAGTGCTGGTAGGCGGCCGACGATCGATCGAACCACGCGTCGTTCGTGATCGTGACGAGCAGTTCGCTGCCGCGGAGGACGAACGACCGGAGAATCTCCGGATAGACCGACTCGTAGCAGATCGCGACGCTGAGATGACGACCGTCGGCGTCGAAGACGACCGGCTCGGTGCCCGGCGAGAAATCGCCGACCGACTCGACGAGCGGCGCGACGAAGAACAGCAGGCGCCGGAGCGGGACGTACTCGCCGAACGGCACGAGGTGCATCTTCCGATAGGTGCCGTGCGACCGCCCGTCGGCGCCGACGAACACGGCCGAGTTGTAGTACTGCTCGGGACGATCGCGCTCGGGCGCGGACATCTCGTCCGTGCCGATGATGAACGGTGTGCGCGTCTGGGCGGCGAGCGCGCGCACGGGCGCCGCGAGGATCGTGTTCGCGTCGAAGAAGAACGGCGTCGACGCCTCCGGCCAGACGACGATATTCGCGCCGGCCGCGATCGTCTCGCGGCTGAGATCGAGATAGCGCCGCAGGATCGCGTCGCGGAACCGCGTGTCGTACTTGTCGACCTGTTCGACCGATCCCTGGACGAGCCCGACGCGCATCGGACGTCCGTCGGTGGTCAGCGTGCCCCAGCGCACCCGTGCCGCGCCCGCGACGGCCACGACGAGGACGACGACGGCCGCAACCACCGCGCCCACGCGATGCACGCGGCGCCGGCTGACGGCCACGGCCGCGGCCGCCGTGCTCACGAGCGCGACGAGCGCTGACAAGCCATAGACGCCCGTGACGCTTGCAAGCTGGACGACGGGCGTCACGGTCGCCTGCGAGGCACCGAGCAGCACCCACGGAAACCCGCCGCCCACGACGCCGCGCAGCCACTCGGTCGCGACCCAGAGAACGGGCGCGAGCCACACGCCCATGTCGCCGAATCGCTGGATGGCGCGCCGCAGGAGCAACGCGAAGAACGCCGGATACAACGCGAGGTACGACGCGAGCAGCAGGCCGACGAGGCCCGCCACCAGCGTGGACAGCGACCCGAAGGTGCGCATTACGTCCACGACCCAGTAGACCGTCCCGCCGAAATAGACGAGGCCCGTGACGAGGCCGAGAAAAAACGTCGACGTCGACGAGCGAACGCCGCGCGGCGTCGGGGCCGCGACGGCCACGATGAGCGGCGAGAGTGCAATCCAGGCGAACGCCGGATACCCGAATTTGGGAAAACTGGCGGCGAACAGGACGCCCGAGAGGAGAGCTAGCGCGTAACTAACGGCTTCAACCCTTCTTCCCGTTGCAGGCGCGTGGCGGTCCGATCGGCATCCGCGCGCTCGGAGAACGGCCCGACGCGGACGTGGAACAGCGAACCGGATCCGGCGGCGACGAACGCCGTGTAGCCTTTGGCGCGCAGGCGGGACACCTGACGGTCAGCGTTCTGTCGCGAACGGAAGGCTCCGACCTGCACGACCCATCCGTTGGCCGCGGATCGCGCCGGGGTCTTGTCGGCCGTGGACGTCGTTGCCGGAGGCGTGCGTGATGCGGCGGCCGTCGTACTGCGACCCGACGTCCGCGGCGCGGCGGGCTCAGGGGCCGGCGTCTCCGCGGGTGGACGCGCAGTGGTCGTCGTCGGAGGCGGCGTTTTCGTTGCAGCAGCAACGGACGCCGACGCGGCGGCGGTCGACGCAGGCGTCGATGGCGGCTGCGGACCTGCGGGCGGTGTCTTCTCGCCCTGCAACTGGTCGTGATAGCTGAGATCGGCCGGCGACGTCTCGGTTGGCGGCGGCATGTCGGCCGGCGCGACCGGCGCATCCACCGCGGCTTCGGTCGTCGCGGCAGCACCGGCTGGTTCACCCGTGGCGGAACGAACGCCGCGGCCGACGGAAATTCCAAGCAGGAAGATGGCGACCGCGAGGACGACGGACGCCATGAACAGGAAGACGAGTTGCTTCCCGGTCAGTTGAATCTCGCGAACGCCCGGTTCCGGCATGCGACTGCCCGATGTTAGCACGGCCCTCAGCGGTCGATTCGCGCGGCGAGCGCCTGCGCCTCGGGCGCGCCGGGCGCCAGCGCGAGCGCGCGTGACGCTTCGCGGCGCGCGCCGTCCCGATCGCCCGTGTCGAGCAGCACGCCGCCGAGCGCGACGTGCGCCTGCGCCGTCTCGCGGCACCACAGCGAGACGCGAAATTCGTCGATGGCCTGCGCCGTCTGTCCGCTCCGCTGATAGATGCCGCCGAGCAGCAGGTGCGCGGCGTCTTCGTACGGCGCGAGATAGATGGCGCGCCGCAGCTCGTCGGTCGCCTCGCGATCGCGATGCGCTTCGATGAGATCGCGCGCGCGATCGACGTGGAACGCCGCGGTCTCGAGTTGATCGGTCCGCGCCGGCGCGGCAATCCGGGCATTCATCTCCGGCACGTCCGCCATGGCGAGGTTCTCATCCAGCCGCTCGAGGCCGGTGGGCACGCGGGTCGGCAACGTCGTGACCGACGACACCGTCGTGGTGCCGAGCTGGCGAGCGAGATCGAATTCGCGCTGCGCTTCGGTCTGACGTCCCGTCGTCGCCAGCACCGCGCTCATCACGAGATGCGCGTCGCCGTCGGCCGCGTTGAACCGAACGGCCTGACGCAGCCACGTGAGCGCGTCGGTGCCGTTGTGCGCGAGCGCGTACGCGTAGCCGAGATTGAACAGATACTGCGTGTTGTCGGGGGCCTCGCGCACGGCCCGGCTGAAGTAGACCGTCGCCGGACTCGCGCCCGGCAGTGGGTCGCGTCGCAATTGCACGACGCCAATCGCGTTCGACACCGCCGCGAGCGGATACCTCGCGTAGAGCGCGTTCAGTTCCTGGAACGCGCCGTCGTAGCGCTTGAGATCGATGAGCGAATGGCCGACGGCGTAACGCGCATCGCGCGCGCCGGGCGAATCGGCCGGCACGGCGTTGGCCACGGCCAGCGCCTTCTCGTGCAGGCCCTGCGACGCGTACATCGACCAGAGGGCCATGAGGATGTGCGGATCGCGCGGGGCGAGCCGCGACGCGGTCTCGAGGAACCGCTGCTGCGCCGCGGGCGTGGCGGCGACGAGGCCCTTGACGTAGCTCTCGAACGCGTCGAGCGGCAGCCGCGCGGCTTCGGCCGTCGGCGTGGCGGCCTTGGGCAGCGGCGCACCGACCTGGGTGGCCACGCGTGTGAAGAGGTCGAAGATGTCTTCGAGCGGCGACGCGTCCTTGACCGACGGCGATTCACGCGCCGACGCGAGCCGGATCGTCCGCACCGTCACCGACAACTGATCGTCGAGGTGGATCTGCCCGAACACGATGTCGGAGGCGCCGATGATCTCGCCTACGCGAATCATCGTCGCGCGCGTGAGCGCGGACGACATGGGCACCTGGAGCCGGGCGAAGGCCGCGACGCGATCGTCGCGCGAGAAGGTCGCGACGCCGAGGTGCGAGAGATTCTCGGTGAGCAGGACCGCGGCCGCCTCTCCGAGCCACAACGCTGCGCCCGCGGCGCCGGGCGCCTGCGCGTCGACATCGGCCGAGAACGGCATGACGAGGACACGCGATGCGGGCATCGTCTCGTCGGCCGCCGCGGGCAGGCTGACCGCAAGAGACAGACACGCCGCGACGAGCACGACCACGAGCGGAGCCAGGTACGACGAACGACGCATGAACGGACAGACGTTCATCAGGCCGCCATGGCCGGGTCGGCCGCCGACGCGGCCCCGGCGAGATCAATCGTGAGGACGCACGGCCCGCCGCCGATGGCGTGGCAGTGGACGACGCGCCCGGCGGCGCCGATGCCGAACTGACGGAGCGTCTCGACGATCATCGCGACATAGAACCCGCACAACGGCGCCGCGGCCGCACCGCGCACGGCGCAGAAGAGCGACGCCTGCACGTCGATCCGGGCCGCCGCCCGGCGCACACGCGCGGACGCGTGGCTTGCGCTCGAAATCGACGAGACGATCTCGGTCGCGACGCGAATCGCCGCACGGGTCCGCATCGCGCGCGGCAGCCACCCGATGGCGCGCCGGCGCATGGGCGCAAGCGACTGCACCGTCCAGTCGGCCGCCAGCCGGCCGGCGCGCGCGACGACGGCATCGTACGCGCCGCCCTCGGTGCGCAGGAAACCGAGCACCGCCGTCATCGGTCCCGCTCCGATGTTGCCGTCACGCAATCCTTCGGACGTGAGCCATTCTTCATAGAAATCCAGCCGCTGCGGCAGTTCATCGGCAATGGCCTGATGGAGACACGCCGCGAGCAATCGTCCAACGCGCGCCTCTGTCATGCTGGGCGCGTGCGCGCGCTGCCGGCAGCCGCGGCGATTCTCGCGGGAGGACGGGCCCGGCGCTTCGGCGGCCGGGACAAGTCTCGTCTCGTGGTGGAAGGTCGCGCCATCATTCTCCGGCAGCTCGACGCCCTGCGGCGCATCACCGGCGACGTCTTCGTCATCGCGTCCGACGCCGCGCGGTTCGCGGACCTCGGTCTCGCCGTCCACGGCGATCGTATCCCGAATCTGGGCGCAATCGGCGGCGTGCAGACGGCGATCGCCGTGAGTCCGGCCGAGCGCGTGCTCGTCGTCGCGTGCGACCTGCCCTTCCTCGAGCCCGCGCTGCTCGCACGACTCGTCGAGCTGGCCGACGGCCGCGATGGCGCGTGGGTGCGATCGACGCGCGGCATCGAGCCGCTCGTCGCGTGCTACACGCGCAGGGCCGAGCAGGCCATCCGGACGGCCATCGATGCCGGCCAGCTCAAACTCGGCGACCTCGCCGGCGTCCTCGACATGGCCGAGCTCGCCGGCCCGGCGCTCGCCGCGTTCGGTTCGCCCGAGCGGCTGCTCGCCAACGTCAACACACCGGACGAGTACGCGCAGGTACAATACGGCGCTTCATGATCCTGCCCGTCCATACTCGTATCCGATCCGTCCTCGCTTCCCGGCTCGAGACCGCGTTCGGTCTGACACCGGCCGATCAACCGGCGATCGTCATCGAGACGCCGCCCAACCGCGCGCTCGGCGATCTGGCGGTCCCCGTGGCCTTCGAACTGGCCCGGCGCCTGCGCAAGGCGCCGCGCGTCATCGCGCAGGAGCTCGCCGCCGCCGTCGGCCCGGTCGACGGCATCGCGCGAGTGGACGCCGCGCCGAACGGCTACCTCAACTTCTTTCTCGACCGTGCCGCCGCCGTCGAGCAGTGGCTGGCGGCATCACCGGACGCCGGCGGCCCGTCAGGCACGAAGGTCATCGTCGAGCACACGGCGATCAATCCGAACAAGGCGGCGCACATCGGCCACCTGCGAAACGCCGCGCTCGGCGACACCCTCGTCCGTCTGCTCCGCTTCCAGGGACGGCCCGTCGAGGTGCAGAACTACATCGACGACACCGGCGTGCAGGTCGCCGACGTCGTCGTCGGCTTCATGGAGATCGAGGGCCGCGACCTGGCCGGCGTGCGCGCGCTCGCCGGCGATCCAGCGGTGCGATTCGATTACTACTGCTGGGATCTCTACGCGCGCGTGACCGAGTGGTACGCCGGCGACAAGGCGCGGCTGGACGTGCGCGCGCGGACGCTGCACGCGATCGAGCGCGGCGGCGGCGAGGCCGCCGAGCTGGCCGCCGTCATCGCCGATCGCATCGTGCGCTGCCATCTGCGAACGATGGCGCG
>CALFMR010000431.1 GCA_937880585.1 uncultured Acidobacteriota bacterium | reverse complement strand
ACGACGGACGCGGGCAGCGGTGGCGCCGGAGGCATCGGCGCCGAAGCGCCGGTCCCGGGCCCGCTGGCGTGCGCGATTTGCTCGCCGCGGCCGGCGAGCCCGGCGCCCGGCGCCGCACCACGTCCCGCGCCGCGGGCACCGGCCACGCCGAATGGGCGAGGGACCGGCAGCGATCGTGCGTCCGCGCGTGAATAGAACGTCGGCGCGGCCGTGATGACGAAATTCGCGCCGGCAGCCGCGGCTCGTTGGAGCACGTCGAGCGTGGCCATCGATGTCGTCACGATCCCCGTCACGACGGTGGACGGGCCGCCGGTCTTGAACGTGTCGATGGCGGACCCGGCGTTCCAGGGGACGCCGACGTGTTGTTTGATCCGCTCGACGATCTCGCCGGCCGTGATGGCGGCCGTCCTGGGATCGAGACGGCGCGCCAACGGCGACGCGACGCGGCTGACGACCGAGCTGGCGACGGCCAGCGAGACGAACTCTCGTCTCGAAATAGGCGGCATGTCTCTCTTCCTGCTACTCCGGCGTCTGCCGGCTGACGGAAAAAACGATGTAAGTCGCGTCCGTCGTGCCCACGTTGTTCAGGCCGTGCAACACGTTCGACGCGCTGAAGACGATGTCGCCCGGTCCGACGGGGATGGTCGTGCCGTTGTCGTCGTACTCGAGCGTTCCGGACTGGATGAACAGCCACTCGCTGTTGGGATGATGATGCGGGGCGTGCGGCATCTTGCCGGCGGGCAGGACGGTCTCGTGGATCTCGATGAACTCGCCGGTCGGGAGCGTGCCAGACATCACTCGGCGCTGGGTGCCGCCGTTGTCGAGTGTGACGGCAGGCAGGTCCTTGAAGTGGAGGACCCGCGACGATGACAACTGCGCGGTGGTCAACTGACCCTGCGCGAGTGGTGCCGCCAGCGCGTCATCGGTCGCGACGGCCACCGCGGCCAATCCCGAAAGCAGCGTCAACAGGGAGCGACGATCCATCGTTGTCATGACCATCCGATCAAGTGAGAAGTTCGAAGCCAGAAGCCAGAAGTGGGTTCTAGTTCACGTCGCCGGTGAGAATGAATGACGCAGTGGATCATGTTTCCGACCCCCGAGGCAAGGGATTTCATCGGCCGGTCGGTGTCCACGGCCGGAACGCGTTCGTGACGCCCTCGAGCGCGGGTTGCAACGCGGGATAGTGTCGGCGAAGGACGGTCAGCATCGAGTTGTCGCGCACGTGACGGAGTCCGATCTCGGTGTAGATCTCCGGCCGATAGTCGTCGGTGAAGAAGCGGTCGCTCTTCAACCGTCGCGACGCCATCAGGACGAACACGCGGAACGCCGTCTCGCTGAAGCCGAATCCCGGCGGCAATGGCTCGGCGAAAAGTCCGGTCATCAGATCGACGGTTTCGAGATCGTTGCCGTAGACGCGTCGGATCTCTTCGCGCCACGTCGCGTTGTCGGTCAAGGCCTCGAATGACGCAACGGGCGGCTTGCGCAGCAGGCGGCGAAACGCGTTGTAGCGCGGCACGCCGCGCTCGCGATCGCGGTAGATGTCGACGGCCGCCAGATCGAAGTGCTCGCCGTTGTCGCGCGTGAGATTCTGCAGGTGCCGCGGATAGTTGTGCAGCCCGATGGCGCCGGGGTACGCGCGGCCGAACGAGTAGAAGAGATCGGTCATCGCGATGCGCGACGTCATCTCCGCCGTGTGCGGACCCGAGACGTCTGGAAGTTCGAGCGTGTCGATCTCGCTGTCATCGGTCAACCGCCGGAAGACGAACGTGTCTGGGATCAGCGGGTGCAGCCGATAGACGGACACGAACTCCTCGGTCAGCGAATAGGACACGCCTTCGTGGTCGTGCGGCGATCCGACGATGCCGCCAAGGACTTCGCTGTCGTTCAAGACGGGCAGAAGATCCTGAAGCGTGTCGCCCGCCAGGCCGTCCCAGTTACCGCGCATCGCGACGCCGATCGTCGGGTGAGGGAGGATTGCCGGCGTCCATTCGACAGTGTGGATCTTCGCCATCAGCGCGGCGTTGACGAGCGCCGCCGTCCCGTACAACCGGTCGTCGTCCCACGATGGATACGCCGCGGCCAGCTCGTCGCAGATGGCGTTGTGCTCGCGCGTGAACGTCGTGTGCAGCATCGCGAGGCCGATCCACCAGTTGTCGGTGAATCCGCTCCGATGGATGCCCGTGACGGGATCGACCGGCAGCAGGCCGTGCTCGTCGAGGCGTAGCTTGCCGCCGATGCCCGTGCGCAGCGACGCGGCGACCGCGGGATCGGATCCGTAGATCTGCGACGCGTCCCACCAGTGCCCGTTCGGATTGGCGTACGCGGGCGGACGCGTCGATCCCGCCGGCGCGGGATCGGGCACGGTCCGGGGCACGCGCATGTGCGCGTCGGGCCAGTCGTCGTCGGACGCGAGCGGCAGGTCGACACCGTCATCCACCGTCGACCGCGGGTGCGCGAACCAATCGTGCACCATGCACTGAATCCACGCGGCTGCGAGCAAGTTCAGCGACGTCGCCGGCCGAAACGCGTCGCGCGTCATCAGCGCGCGGCTGACGAGGCGAGGACTCGGCGTGAAGAGGGACCCGACGTCAGGGAAGGTGCGGTCGAGCGGGACGTTGCGCCCGAAACGCCGGCCCACCGCGCCCATCTCGGGACAGGACAGATCGTTGTTGCGCCCGTCGATCGCGCGCGCGCCGCGGATCGACCACGGGATGTTCGCGGGCACGCCACCGGACGGCAGCGGCGGTTCCTCGGTGTCGTACAGGTTCCGCCGCCGCAGCTCGTCCCGCATGCGGACGAGCTGAATCAGTGCGAGTGGCGTCGGCAGGTCGAACCACGGCATCGACATGACGTCCCCGTGACCCGGACGAGAACGGCGCGAGCCGTCTCGCGGAGAGATGAACCGGACGCGGCACTCTAGCACGTGCTGCCGTCACGCGGCCGTTCGTGTCTTCGAGTAAGATGTCGCCGGCACGCGCCCTCCCCACGCGCTCGCCGGGGGGCGACATGTTTCCGAAGAGCGTCGACGTCACCGCGATCACCGGTGCCCGCGTCGTGGGTCCACCCGTCAGCTGGCAGACTCGTAACGGTCCCTTCAACGTCGAACACGTCGCGGCGATCAACGCGGCGAACGAGCTCGTCGCGTTCTGGTGGTCGCCGCAGCACGACTGGCAGGTCGTGAACATCACGGCGAAAACCGGCCAGCACGTCACCGGCGGCATCGCCGCGTGGCAGACGCCCAATGGGCCGTTCCTCGTCGAACATCTCGCCGCGCGCTCGCCGTCGGGTGATCTCATCGTCTTCTGGTGGTCGCCGCAGCACGATTGGCAGGCGTTGAACGTCTCGACGAAGACCGGCCACCGCATCGCGGGCGCGCCGGTGAGCTGGGTCACGCCGAATGGTACGCAGACGGTCGAACATCTCGCCGCGCGCGGCCTGCGACAGGAACTGCTCGTCTTCTGGTGGTCACCGTCCCACGACTGGCAGGCGCTCGACGTGAGCGCGAAGACCGGCCGGCACGTCTCGAACGATCCCACCGCGTGGCAGTCGCACAACGGGACGATGCTCGTCGAACACCTGGCGGCCGCGTCGCCCGATAACACGCTCTCTGTGTTCTGGTGGTCGCCCGCGCACGACTGGCAGGCGCTGAACGCGTCGTCGATTGCCGGCGGCACGGCGACAGGGCGCGCGGCGAGCTGGACGACGGGCAACGTCGAGCACGTCGCGGTGCGAGGCAGGAGCTCAGAGCTGTTCGTCTACTGGTGGACGCCCGCAACGAACTGGCGCGTGACCGACGTCACGGCGATCACCGGCGCGACGGTCGACGACGTCGGCGGTGTGTATCAGCTCGGGGAGACGAACGCGAACGTCGAGTTGCTCGACGCGCGTGGCACCGACAGCTCGCTCCTGCGCTTCTGGTGGCGGCCCGATCGCGACTGGCAGTCGCAGAATCTTTCGCACGCAACGGGCGTTCCCACCACCGTTCCGCCAGCGACGTGGCACACGCCGAACGGGCCCGCGACCGTCGAACACGCGGCGGTCGTCACGCCTCGTGGTTCGCTCGTCGTCGTGTACGACGATGGCGAGAGCCGACGGCTGACGGACGCGACCGGCGAGCCACTCGCGCCGATGACGCGCCGGCAGGGACGCGCCCAGGTCGTCGCGCTGCTTTGGGATCCGCATCGTCCGACCGATCCGGCACCCGCGGTTGCGGCGGTCGACAGTACGATCTTCGGTCCCGCGTCGAGCGCGCACGACTACTACCTGCAGGTGAGCGGTGGTGCGTTCACGTTCGAGCGCGCCGGACTGCTCGGCTGGTTCGACGCGAGCCGTCCGCCCGAGTACTGGTGGGGCCCCGCCGACACGACCGATGCGGACGGCGACGGCTGGGTGCATCCGCACGTGCAGAAGTGGGCCGAGGCGATTCGCGACGCCGACGGGCAATTCGACTACCACGCGTTCGACGCGAACCATGATGGCGCGCTCAATCCGCGCGAGCTCGGCGTACTCATCGTGATCCCGCAGAACGGACCGTTCGGCAGCAACCGCGGCGTCGTGGGCCGCGAGTATCCCAACCCGATGCCGCTCGTCGTCGACGGCGTGACGATCTCCACGATCGCCGAGACGTACATCGGCGCGCCCCCGAACATCGGCGTCGTCGCGCACGAGCTCGGGCATCTCTTGTCGAACCTTCCGGACCTGTACTTCCAGTTGCCGAACGACGGCATGTGGGCCGGCATCCCCTTCGACAATCCGTTCGCGGCTGGCGACTACTGCCTGATGGACGCGACCTACAACAACGCGCACTTCTGTCCGTTCCTCAAGCTCAAGCTCGGCTGGCTGCGTCCCCACTTGATCCTGCGGTCGGGGCACTACGAGCTGCGCGCGATCGAGCAGCAGCGCGAGGCGTGGATCCTCATGGATCCCACGCGCGGCACGCGCGAGTACTTCATCGTCGAGAATCGCGCGCCGGCGAACACGTACGACATGCACCTGCCGGACAGCGGCCTCGGCGTGTGGCACATCATCGAGGACCCGGCGATCTACGGATCGACGATCCCGCCCGTGCCGCCGAACCCGCCCGCCTCGTCGCGTCAGGATCTCTGGGCCGAGAAGTGGGCGCTCATCGCGCAGAACGACTGGGGCCGTCGCGGCATCCGCATGATTCGTCCGGTGTGGGACACGTACCGCGGCAGCCAGTCGCTGTGGGACGGATCCGACGCGGCGACCGGCTACGACCTGCTGCCCGATGCCGCCCCACCGAAGGCCAGCCTCCGCTGGGCCGACGGCACGCCGAGCGGGTTCGCCCTCCGCAACATCTCGCCGGCGGGGACGACGATGGCGGCGGATATCACGGTGCCGTGGTGAGGGTGCTACGCTTGCCGCGATGATATCCGGGGCGCGCCGGCACGACCGTCCATTCGCGCTGGACGAAGCCATCACGATCTTGGCGCGCACTCCCGGAATCGTCGACACCTTGCTCCGCGGGCTGCCGCCGGCGTGGGTGCGTGCAGACGAGGGGGACGAGACGTGGAGTCCGCTCGATGTGGTCGGCCATCTGACGCACGCCGATCGGACCAACTGGCTGCCGCGGCTCAGGACGATCCTGGAATCCGGTGAGACCGTCTCCTTTTCCGCATTCGATCGCTTCGCGTCGATCGAGGAGAGCGGGCGCCGCTCGCTCGCCGATCTTCTGGACGAGTTCGCGCGCGTCCGCGTCAAGAGCGTCGACGCGTTGACCCGGCTTCGGCTCTCGACCGCGGATCTGGATCGGCGCGGGCAGCATCCGGCGTTCGGCGTCGTCACGCTGCGACAGTTGATCGCCACGTGGGTGACGCACGACTTCGATCACCTCATGCAGATCACGCGCGTGCTCGGACGCCAGTACTCCGCAGAAGTCGGCCCGTGGCGCGCGTATCTGCGCGTCGTGAAGGACCCACGTGGCTGACGCCAACGGACACGCCCCGCAGCGACGGCGGCCCGGCCGGCGTCGTGCTCGGCTATCTGCTGGCGCGAGCCGGCGTCGAGACATGCGTGCTCGAGAAGCACGGCGATTTCCTGCGCGACTTTCGCGGGGACACGCTGCACCCCTCCACGATCGAGATCATGTACGAGTTCGGGCTCCTCGACGCCCTTCTCGTGCTGCCGCACGACGAGCTGTCGAGCGTCCGCGTGAACATCGGCGGCGAGGCCGTGACGGTCGCCGACCTGTCGCACCTGACCGCCTGCAAGTTCGTCGCGCTCATGCTGCAATGGCATTCCTGAACGTCCTCGCCGAGCGCGCCCGCGCGTTTCCGTCGTTCCATCTGCTGATGAACGCCGAAATCGTCGATCTGCTTCGCGACGGCGACGCGATCGTCGGCGGCTGATCACGGCGCGGTGACGAGCCGATCCGCCTGTCGTTTGCGTTGAAGCTGCCGCGCAGGATGTCCTGGCTGCAGCGCGTGTCCGTGCGGCTCCTCGGTCTCGGCGTCCGCCCCGAGCCCGTTTTCGCGCCCTGAAGCCGCGGCCGGACGACTTCACACCTTCGGCGCGCGTCGTGCCCGTTGCCGCGGAGGCCGGTGGGTGCGACTTGTCGCCGATCGCATTCGGCGAGATGATGAGCCGCGCTCGGTGCGGCCGTCGGTCCGACGGTGTCCGCGAGGTCGCGGACGCGCAGCGTCGGCCAGCAGCGAGACGCTGGCGTCGTCGACGTTCCCGAGACGCGGCTTCCCCCGACTCGAGAGCACGCATGCGTAGATACGGCTGGTTCGCGGTCGTCGCGCTCGGCTTGACGTGCCTCGCCCTTCCTCCGCTCCTGGCGCAGACGCCGGCGGATCCCGGTCAGGGCGACGTCTTCAACTCCAATAGTCAGCAACCGTCCTCGTCACAGGCCGACTCGTGCGAGGCGGAGTACGCGCGCCAGATGGAACTGGCGTACGAACACACGGCCGCGATCAACGCGCAATGGCAGAAGGACGCCATTGACTGTCGCGGGAATACGGCCTGTGCGGATGCCGCCGCGAAGAAACGCGTCAATGCGCTCGGCGAAGTGCAGAAGGAGCGCGTCGACGCCGCGACCGCGCGCGGCATCTGCGTGGCGCGCCGGCAACTGCGCGGCGGCGTGAATGAAGGCTCGACCAATGGCAGCGTCGGCCACACCGGTTCGCCTTCGACTCGACCTGCGAATCCAGCCGGCAACACGGGGAACTCGCGCGGCACGCCGAGCCAGCCGCCTTCGTCGCCCGCGTCGCCCACGAGTCCCGTCGGCGCCCCGTCGAATCCTGGCACGCCTTCGAATCCAGGCGCGCCGTCGTCGTCGCCGCAGCTGAAGACCGGCATCGCCTACGACACGCCGGGTCTTGCGCCACCTTTCGCACGAAGTCCCGATCCCGCCGCCGCCGTGGCGCAGTGGGGGAGCGGATTCGTCGATGGTGCCGGCGCGTGTCTGAAGGGCTACGGGGACTTGCTCGCCGGCGCGTACGCGCTCACGCAGCAGGATCCGCAAACCGCGTGGGCGATCCTTCGTGAGGTGCCTCCTCAGGCCCTGAAGGCGCTCGTCGACGACTTCACTCGTCCGCACAACGGCAGTCTCACGCCGTACCAAACCGGTCAGGACGCCGGCCGTCGTCTCTGCGCATGGGCGCTTCCGGGCGTCGCGGGCAAGACGCTCGGACGCGCCGTCGGCGCGGCTGGCCGGGCGCTCGGACGAACGGGCACGACGATCGCCGAAGGCGCGGGCGAAGGCACGGGTACGATCGCGCGCGGCGAGCCCATCGAAGCGCCGAATACGCCGACGCGTCCAGCCGACGGTCCGCCGAACACATCGAGCCGGACGGCACCTTCGCGCGAAGGTCTCGCGAGCCTGCCGCCGGGCATGGGCGACACGCCGCAAAATCCACTGCGAGGCGTGGTGTTGGCCGAGGCAGTCGGCGATTCGGACACAGCGGTTCAGCTTCCAGGCAAGTTCGTCGCGACGGCTGAGTACGGCCCGATGAAGTTGGGCGCCTACAAAGGCTCGGGTTCGTTTGGCACCGTCTACGAAGAAGCCGCGGCTCCCGGACGAGTCGTGAAGATCTCGAATACGTCACCCGAAAGCGCGTCGTCGTTTCCGCGTCAACGCGACGGGTCGACGCGCCTGAACCAGATTGGCATCGAGACGCCGCGCATCTTCGAGATGCAACCGGGGAGCCCGACGAACCCGGCGTTGCTCTTCATGGAGAACGCCGACGGGCTCGGCGCTCGTACGATCGACTCGGCGAAGTTGAAGGGACTGGTCCAGACCGATCCGGCCACGGCCGTCCGGATTCTGAACACGGTTCGAGACACTGGCAATCGCCTCGCGCGGGCGAACATGGTGTGGCTCGACAATGCCGTCCGCAACATGGGCTTCATTCCCGAAGGCGCCGGGTTCCGGCCGCTCGTCTGGGACAGCGACTTCGTGATGACCTTCGCGGAGCTCCACGCCGAAGTCGCGCGCGGTGGACTGGCGAAGCACCTTCTCAACAACCTCATGAAGGATCCGCTCTGGACGAGCCGCATGCTCGACGGCGAGGTCGCGCGCACGCCCCAAGAGCTCATGGACGCGCTGTTCAAGGCGCGCGGCTACGAGGATCTGCTCGGCGCCGCGCAGCGAAATCTCGGAAGGCACGCGGGACCGACCGTGCATTGAGGCATCGTGTCCGAGACGAGGAAATGGCGATGATGAACCGCACGCTCCCCATGGCCGTCGTGATCGTCCTCAGCCTGGCCGCCGCCGCTGCGGCGCAGAGCGGCCTGCCCGCCGGCGCGGTCGAGTTTCCTCCAGTACGTTCGTCGTCGGACCAGCAGGCGATGCGCATCGCTCAGACGGGCAACGCCGCCGCGCTCGGCGCATTTGCCGCGCAGTGGGTGCGCGCGGAGCCGCGCGCCGCCAACGCGTGGTTCTATGACGGCCTCGCGGCTGAGCTGAACGGCACGAAGGCGTGGGCCATCGATGACTATCGCCACGCGCTCACGCTCGAACCCGGCCAGGGCGCGTCGACGTTCGGACTGGGGCGGGCGCTCTTCAGCCTGAACAAGGATCTCGAAGCGATCGAGCCGCTCCGGCAGG
>CALFMR010000430.1 GCA_937880585.1 uncultured Acidobacteriota bacterium | reverse complement strand
GGAAGCGCAGCACCGGGATGCCCCACTTGTCCTTCTTGTCCGGAGCGATTTCGCAGTACTTGTTCTCGTCCGGCACGGTCGAGCCACGGCCGCTGAGGCTGATGTTCACGCCGCCGTGGTACGACTCGCGAATGGCCTTCTTCATCGGCAGACCGTAGCCTTCGCTCTCGGTATAGGCGGCCGATCCGAACCCGAGCGACGGAATGCCGAACCCGCCGCCGCCCACTTCGATGTGGTATCCCAGCGGGAAGTCGAGCTTCTTGTAGTCGTCGGCCGCCCACCAGGGAATGTACAGGTGCGCGCCGTAGCCTTCGGTCGCGAAGGGCGTCGGGACGTCGCGCATGTACGGCACGGTGGCCGACATGCCGAAGCCCGTCGTATCGGTGAGGTACTTGCCGACCATGCCGCCCGAGTTGCCGATGCCGTTCGGGTAGCGGGCCGACTTCGAGTTGAGCAGCAGCCGCGCCGACTCGCACGCCGAGGCCGACAGCACGACGGTCCGGCACTTGACCTGCCGTTCCTGACCGGTCGCCTTGTCGATGTACGACACCGCGGTGACCTTCCCTGACGCATCCGTGATGAGCTCGCGCGCCATCGCGTTGGTCAGCACGGTGACGCGGCCCGTTTCCATCGCGGGGAAGATCTGCACGTAGGCCGACGCGTAGTTCGACGCGAACTTGCAGCCGCGGCCGCACTGGCCGCAGTAGACGCAGCCCGGACGTCCGTTGAGCGGTGAGGTGATGACCGCCTGCCGTGCCGCCGTCGCCTTGATGCCGAGCTTCTGGCACGAGCGATAGACGAGATGCTCGTGCGGCTTGAAGGGCGCGGGCGTCTGGAAGATGCCGTCGGGCGCGCTCTTCAACCCTTCGCGCCGGCCGGTGACGCCGACGAGCCGCTCCGCCTTGTCATAGTACGGCGCGAGGTCGTCGTAGCCGATCGGCCAGTCGAAGCCGACGCCGCGCATCGACTTGTTCTTGAAGTCGTAGTCCGAGTACCGAAGCTGCACGCGCGAGTAGTGCAGCGTGCGCCCGCCGATGACGCGCGATCGCGACCAGCGGAACTGGCTGCCTTCGGCCACCGTGTACGGCTCGTCGACCGGATTCGGCGAGAAGAAGACGCTCGTGTCCTGACGCCCGGCCCCCTCGCCGGTCGTGTAGAGCGTGGCCGCGTCTCCCGCGCCGCGGTGCCAGTCGTCGAGCGGACTGGCCAGTGTCTGGAACGTGTCGCGCGTCACCATCGGACCGGCGTCCATGAGGAGCACGCGGACTCCCATGTCGGCCAGCACCTTGGTGACCGTTCCGCCCCCGGCGCCGGATCCGATGATCACGACGTCATGGACGGTCGAGCTGGATGTGTCTTGCACCATATCTCTCCCCCATAGAACCGCGTCCCCGCCTGAACGCGGGGCCCAGTCTAGCTGACTGACAGGTCTGATGCCAGAACCAACGGGGGACGCGCGGTCAGACCGCTGCAGGACGACGATCGGAACGTGACGAGCGGCACGCCGCCGCGCGCCTGGATGTCTGAACCGTTGGGGGTGAGAAGAACGGGCTTGACGCCCGGACGCGAGGTCAGCGATCGGGCGTGCGCATCGACCCGGCGTCCGCGGCTCGGCCAATGTGCCGCATGACGATGACGACGGGAGCGGCGAGGCAGAGCCAGGACAAGACATCCCAGAGGCCGTCGCCGAGAAGCGCGGACACGAGGCCGACGGCGATTGTCGCGGCCAGCACGATGGGCATGCGCCACAGCGGCCCCTCCGCGCGGCTTGCCGATCGCGGGCTTCGGATCGCTTCTGTTGACGGCCGTTGGTGCCGGCGCCGGCGCCACACCCAGAGCCAGAGGCCGGTCGTGAGCACCGCGATCGTGGCGAGATCGAGCACGGTCCACAGCATCTTCAACGGCCACGATCCGTAGTCGCCGAAATGCAGGGGCCGCGAGAGCTCGAGCGCGCGCAGGTACCACGGCAGACCGCGCGCCGACGCCACCTGACCCGTCGCCGCGTCGACGAGCACGGGCGTGAAGAGATGCGCGGTGAGCGGCGTCGCGCCGTGCATCCAGATCAGGTAGTGCCGCGGCGTGGCAAAGCGCGACGGCGGAAACCCTTCGCTCGTCGGCGTCATGCCCGGCAGTGCGCGACGAGCGGCGTCAACGGCCGCCTGCGGCGAGCTCGGCGTCGCGAGCGCCGGCTGATTCGCGTACGGCGCGAGCAGGCGATCCACTTCCGTCCCCTGCCACGCCGCGAAGAGCGGCGCCTCGAGCGTGTTCACGAAACCCGTCGCGGCGACGACGATGAGCCAGGCCGCGGTCGTGATGCCGACGAGATTGTGCAGATCGAGCCAGGCGAGCCGTCGCGATCGATCCGCGCGAATGCCGCCGAAGTCGACGCGTCGCATGAACGGGCCGTACAGAATCACGCCCGAGACGACGGCGAGAACAATGGCCAGTCCGGCAAGGCCAAGAAGCGCTTCGCCCGCCGCTCCAGCGAACAGGGTGCTGTGCAGGTCGAGCAGCCGATCGATCCACCGGTTCTGTGGCGGCCGGTCGACAGCGACCGCACCCGTCCACCGGTCGAACATCAGCCGGTGCACGTCCTCGAGCGGCGCATCGACCGCGGTCGCGAGCCCGACGCCGATGACGTCGGGTTCGCGATCATCCCAGAAGACGAACTGCACGTGCTCATTCGGCCGGTCCTGCTGCGCGCGCGCGACAATCGCGTCGATCGCGAGCGGCGTGGGCGCCCCGGCGTGCGGCGTCGACGGCACCGGCGGCGCGAGGACCGTGTCGATCTCGTCATGAAAGATGAGCGGCAGGCCCGTCAGACACGAGACCAGCAGGAACGCCGTACTGGCGACGCTCGTCCACGTGTGGACGCGCTGCCAGGCGCGCACGCTCACGTGCGGCCTCCGCCGCACCGCGATGTCACCACCGCCGGCCAATCGTCGCGAGAATCGTCCGCCGGAAGCCGTAGGCGCAATAGTCCGTGCCGCTGCAGCTCGCGACGTACGTCTTGTCGAAGAGATTCGAGACGTTCACCGCCGCGCGCCACGGCAGACCGGACGCCGTCGGTGCGCCGAAGTCATACGAGATCGCCAGGTCGATGAGCGTCGTCCGCGGCACACGGAACGTATTGTCATCGTCACCCCAGCTCGATCCGAGCGAGCGAACGCCACCGGCCAGGCCCAGGCCCGACAGGCGTGACTCGCGGAGTGCGTAACTGATCCAGAACGACGCGAGATCCGCCGGCACGCCAGACGGCGTGTTGCCAACACCTGGTCCAAACGCGACACCGGCCTCGGTCACGACGGTCGCCGCGTGGCTGTAACTCGCCGTGACGCCGACGCCGCCAACGAGCTGCGCCTGTCCGGACATTTCGACGCCGCGGGATCGGATCTCGCCCGTCTGAATACTGTCGCCGATGTGAATCGGATCGGACGACAGGACGTGCTGCTGCGTCAACTGATAGACGGCGAACGTCACGTCGGCCGCGCGATCGGGCACCTGATATTTCACGCCGCCCTCGTACTGCTGCCCCGTCGTCGGCTTGAACGGCTGACCATCGAAGTCCGTGCCGCTCGTCGGTTGAAACGACTGCGACACGCTCGCGTAAGGCGCGAAACCCTGTGGGGCCAGGTAGACGAGGCCGGCGCGCCCGGTCGACGCGTGGTCGGGTTGATCGGTCACGTCGCCCGACGCGACATCGGTCGTCGTCGTGCCCGCCCAGTCGTGCCGTCCGCCGACGAGCACACGCCAGCGGTCGAGGGCCATGTGGTCCTGCGCGTACAGACCGAACTGGTCCTGCACCTGATCGGTGAGATTGTCGAGCGGGGGCGTCTCGATCCGCTGGTCGTAGATCGGATTGAGGAGATCGAGCGACGGCACCTGGCCGGGATCGGATCCGGAATCGAAGTTGTAGCCGAGGCCCTGATGGTACCAGCCGCGCTGGTAGTCACCACCGACGAGCACGGTGTGGCGAATGCGGCCGGAGGCGAACGTGTTCTCGGCCTGCGTGTCGAACGTGAGCGCGTTCAGATGATCGCGCAGGTGCCACGCATAGCGATAGAGCGTGCGACCGTCCGGATCGAGGTAGCTCGAGTAGATCTTGTCGAACGCCGACCGCACGTACGCGTGGCGGAGATTCTCGCGAATCGTCCAGCCGCCGCCGAGGCGACGTTCGACGCGCGCGCTGACTGACGCGAGCGTGCGCGAGTAGAGGTCGAAGCTCGGATCGCCGGTGTCGAAGGACGTCGGCAGCACGAGCGAGGGATCGGCGGGATTCGGCAGCACCGTGCCATACGCCGGGATCCAGTTGTAGAAGCCAACCGCCGGATCATGCTGCACCGCTGCCGAGACGGTGACCGTCGTCGCCGCATCCGGCCGCCAGCGGAGCGAGGGCGCGAGCGACACGCGCTTGTCGCGCGTGTGGTCGACCTGGGTGTCGGCCGCATGCGCCGTACCGGCGATGCGATAGCGGAGCGACGAGTGATCGCCGACTTGGCCGCCGGCGTCGAAGTTGGCCTGGAAACGACTGTAACTGCCAACCTGCAGCTCGACTTGGCGAATCGTGCCGTCGGTCGGCTGCTTGGTCGCGAGGTTCAGGACGCCGCCGGGATCGGACTGACCGTAGAGCACGGAGGCGGGGCCGCGCAGGAGCTCGGCGCGATCGAGCAGATACGGATCGAGCTGCGGAATGCTGTAGCCGCCCGACAGCAGACGCAGTCCGTCCTGATACTGGTTCACGAGAAAGCCGCGCGAGTACATGTAATCGAGCCCCGTCATCGCGCCGCGTGATTCGGGCACGATCGCCGTCGCGTAGCGCAGCGCCTGTGGCACGCTCGTCGCGCCCTGAGCATCGATCGTCTCGTGCGTGACGATGGAGATCGACGCGGGCGTCTCGATGAGCGGCACGTCACTCTTGGTCGCGCTCGCGTGCTCGACGGTCAGCCCTTCGCCGACCACAGCGACTTGCGCGCTGATGCCGGCGACGGTCAACGTCACGTTGAGCGCGCGCGCCTCGCCGGCCGTCAGGTCGATCGTCTCGCGCCGGTCGTCGAATCCCGCGCGTGACGCGATGACGATGTAGCGGCCAGATGGAAGCCCCGTGAGCGCATACGTGCCGTCAGCGCCAGTCGTGGCCGACGCAGCGCTCCGGCCGTCGGGCGTTGTTGCGACGACGCGCACGCCGGCGACGCGCGCGCCGGTCGCATCGACGACGATGCCACGGACGACGGCTGACGCCTGAGCCGGCGCAGCGGCCTGGGCGGTGACCGCGCGGGTATCGAGCGGTGAGGCGGCCGCAGCGGGTTGCACGGTCAGGATCGTTGCGAGTGCAGTCAGCCCGAACACGCCCAAGAGGTCCGCGCGAACGAACGGAACGCGCGCGCCGGGACGAATGTGAACGACGGACACGAAAGGGGCGAGGCGGCGCACGGGCCGCGAGGACGCAAAACACGACAGCATTCGGACGCTCTGTGGGGGACGCGAAGACGATGGGTCAGCCAGCCGCGGACGAGTCTCTCTAGATGAGACTCATCTCAACAGCGCAACCCAGTCTAAATCCGACCAAAAGAGTCCGTCAAGCAGCCGCATGATGCGCTCGTGGACGCCCTGGTTGTAGATGGGCGGGCGGATCTCGCGAAGGGAGAAGTCGACGAGGCCGTCGGCGCGAAAGTCGCTCAGCGGCTCGTCGAACTCCGCCGCGACGTGCGCCTTGAGCTGGCGAGAAGTATCGCGCGGCGGTCGGGTACGAGCCGGACGCGCATGGGCGAGGCACGAGGCATGGAGCGATCCGGCCGCTCACCGAATGCTGTGGAGATAGCCCTTCGTCGCGAGCATCTCGCCGGTCTGGCGGTAGATGTCCGGATCTTTCGGCGTCCACGTGGCGAGACCGTCGACGTAGCGGTTGAACATGCAGAAGGCGGCGGCGATGAGGACAGTGTCGTGAATCGCTTTGTCGTCGGCACCCGCAGCTCGGGCACGAGCGATGTCGGACTCGTTGACGAGACGGCCGTCCTGCCGCACCTTGGCCGCGATGGCCAGCAGCGCGCGCATCTTGTCCGACACGGGCGCCTCAACCAAATTCGCGAGCGTCGCGTCGACGACGGCCGAGCTCTGCCCGTACAGCTCGCGCGCCGTGGCCGCGTGCGCGTTCGTGCAGAAGTAGCACTCGTTGCCGTGCGACACGCTCGTCGCGATGAGCTCGCGCTCGGCAGGCGTGAGCGACGACGGCCCACGCAGCAGCGCCTGGGCCAGGCCGTTCAGATGAACCTCGGTCTCGGGATACGCGAGCATCGGCCCGACAATGCCGGGCGCGCCGTCAGGAAGCGCGATGTGAGCCATGACGTGAGCCTTTCGGATCGAATCGCGGCAGGCGCGACGATCGATGCTATCTGGCGAGACCGGCGAAGGTAATAGTGCGTTTGGGGGAGGGGTGGCGGCGCGGAGCAGCGGCGAGCTAAACGCTTGCGGTGAACAGAGGGTGCCGCGCCGGCACTATGATGACCGCGTTTCCCGGCACGTCCGGCGCAGGCGCCGAAGGAGGACTCGTGGATCGACGCGCGTTCATCAAAGCGACGGGTGGCACCGCCGCGGCCGCGCTCGTCGCGCGCCCCCTGACGGCCGCGCAGGTCACGCCGGCCACGGTTGCGATGCCTGCCGCACTCGCCGGCGACCGCGGCGCCTGGGTCGATCGGCTGCGACGGATCGCGGATCCCGTCCTCACGCATCTCGCGGCCGGCACGCTGAAGGCGCGGATGCCCGTCGAACAGGCAGCGGGCGCGCACCGCGAGAACGTGACGCACCTCGAAGCCCTCGGGCGCCTTCTCTCCGGCCTCGCGCCCTGGATCAATCTCGCGGCCGACGACACGGATGAAGGGCGCCTTCGCGCGCGCTACGCGGATCTCGCGCGCGAGGCGATTCGCCGCGATCCGCATGACAGCCGTGCCAACCATGCGATAGG
>CALFMR010000429.1 GCA_937880585.1 uncultured Acidobacteriota bacterium | reverse complement strand
CGGCAGCGCCCCGACGTCGCATCGAACGCGGGCACCGGTCCGGATCGCCAGCGCGGCGCACTGCTGCTTCAGCGCCGATGCCAACTCGACGTTCTCGATCGGCGTCGTCTGGAGCTGCTCGATCACGGCCGTCATCTCCACCGACGAGCAGCGGTCCCCATCCGACGAGCGACGACAGCACACCGTCGAGCAGGGCGTACCATTGGATAAAAAAAAGAACGCCGAACAAGAGATGTCCGACGGCAAGGGCGGAAAGCGCGCGTCGGCTGCCCTGCGGATCGGCAATGGCGGCCAGGCAGCTCGCGCCGTATCCAGTGCCGACGACGAGCGCAGCGCCGACACGGACGATCGCCCACGGTCCTTGCGGCGTCGCGCCGTACAACGCCGCGTGTGGGAGCAGATCTGCCGGCCAGGCGTAGATCAGTAACCCCGCTCCGAGTGCGATCCACGCGTACGTTCGAAGGACGACGCGCGGATCAATCGTGTCCGGCCGTCTGGGCAGCGTCATGGTGGGCAAGTCTAGGCCGCTTGCCGCCACCGCGCATCCCCTATTGGCCGAGTGTTGCGCTCCCTCGATCGAGTGAGGCGACGACGTCCTCACATTGCGCACCAACGCCTGCGCGGGGGAGTATCGCGTGGATATAGTGGCCGTCCTGGAGGCCACGATGAACGAACCGGTCATGGATCCGCGGCGCACGGCGCTGCTCCTGATGGACTTTCAGCGCACGATCGTCGAGCGCGCCGCGCCCGATCCCGCGGGACTGCTCGATCGCACGGCCCGGCTGCTCGCGGCGGCCCGTGCGGCCGCGCTCCGCGTCGCCTTCGTCGGCGTCGGTTTTCGCGACGGCTATCCGGAGGTCAGCGCGCGCAACCAGTCGTTTGCTGCAGTCCGGACGACGGGTGCCTTCCTCTCGGCCGCTCCCGGCAGCGAGATCCATCCGGCCGTCGCGCCCGCTAGCGGCGAGGTCGTCGTGACGAAGCATCGCGTGAGCGCGTTCGCGGGCACAGACCTCGACATGATCCTGCGCGCGAACGACATCGACACGCTGGTCCTGACCGGCATCGCGACGAGCGGCGTCGTGCTGTCGACCACGCGTCACGCCGCCGATGCCGACTACCGCCTCGTCATCGTCCGCGATTGCTGCGCGGATGCGGACGAGGAAGTCCATCGCGTGCTGATGGAGAAGATCTTTCCGCGTCAGGCGACCGTGACGACGGCCGAGGAGTGGATGAAGTCGATCGCGTGAACGCCGCCGCGGCCGCCGGCCTCATCGTTCATCCGTCGGCGCTTTCGAACATGCCCTGGGACGCGCCGCCCATCCTCGCCAGGTCGCGGCCAATCTTCATCGCCAGTTCCCGAAGGCCGTACCGCACGACGACCACGGCCACGCACGTGAACACCGCGGTGGCCGCCACCACGCCCCATCGCGAGCGATAGATGAGCCACCCCTGTGCGATCCAAGCAATGCCCAGGACGACGGGACCGAACATGATCACGGCCATCAGGCCGTACGTTCGCGCCGGCCTCGGCGGGTGTCCGAATGGCAAGCCGTCGATGAGCAGGAGCTGCGCGCCGAGAAGGAGCGACGCGACCGCCAGTCCTTACGCGCCGAAGAGCAGCGCATCGCGCGGTCCCCAGTACGGGGCGTAGAAGATGGTGGCCGCTGCGAGCGGCACCGCGAGAAAGAGCAGGCAGATCGACCAGTAGATGCCCCGCACGTACCCGCGGCGTCCGGCGTCGGTCGCCGTCGCGAAGATCCACGCGCCGCGATAGTGGTCCGAGTAGGCCAGCAGCGAGCACACCATCATCGTGAAGAACGGCAGGAACTCGGGAAGCAAACCGATGAGCGACAAGCGGTCCGGTTCGAACGGCGACGCCGTTCGCCCGCTGAGCACGATCGCTGGTGCACCAATCACCGCGACGAGCGTGAATTGCAGCGCGGCGCGACGGAACTGCCAATCGCTGGCCATCATGCGCGTCAGGAAGCCGAAGGCCGCGCGGCCGGAGGGGCTGCCGGACAGGAGCCGCACAACGCGGCCGCCGACCGACCGCCGCGCGCGTCGCCGCGACCGGCGCCCCGCGCGCATCACGCTGGCGATGCGCGTCATGTAACCGACCGACAGCGATCGGATGCCGAACGCGATGAAGATGGCCGAAGCCGCCGCGCCGACCAGCGCCGGCCAACCGAGCGGCGTCACCGGTCGCGTTTGTCCCACGACGGCCAACGCGTTGAACCAGGCGAACGGCAAGAGTGACCAGCCCGCGCCGATCGAGTGCGGCAGCATCCGCACCGCCACGCGCTGCAGCGGCCGCGCGGCTGGGCCGAACGCGAGCGGGATCGTGATCGCCACGAGCTGCATCCACAACGCCGCATTGCGAACCCGAGACGACGGGAGCAGTCGGAAAAGTCCGCCGAGCAGCGCGCAGGAGACGAGCGCGACGAACAATCCGGCGGTCCAGGCGGCCGCCATGTGTGTCAGCGGATAGAACCACCGCGCGCCGGGTTTCATCAGGCCTGCGACCGCCGCGGGGCCGTTCAACGCGAGCTCGGCGCGCCACACGACCACCACGAGATACGTGAACTTCGCCGCGAAGTACGTGGCCCCGCCGATCGGACGATGGGCGAGGACGATGGCTTCGGCCGGATTGAAGAACGACTCGGTCGCTTCCATCACGAGCAGCAGAAACAACACGAACGACGTCAGCACCGTCGTCGTCAAGTTGTAGGAGGCGAGCGAGGCCGGGCCGAACGCCGTCAGCGCGATGAAGGCCCCCGGGATGAGCAGCGCCGCGGACGTCAATCGCATTGCGCCCGCATTCGACCCGAGCTGGTTCGCCACCTCCCGCCGCTCGCCGAGCGCGCCGAACAGGTCGACGAGCACCTGGTACTGGCCCGGGCTGACGCCGAGCGATCGCAGCGAGGCGCGGCCGGCGGCGAACGACGCCAGGGTCTTCACGCGCCGAGTCCGTCGAGGATGCGTTCGACGCGAGGCTCGACGCGATCGGCGTGCGTCAGATCCTGGAACACGGCCTCGAGGCTGGTTCCGCGCGTGCGCGCCTTGAGCGCCTCCGGCGATCCGTCGGCGACGAGCGATCCCTTGTCGACGATGAGCACGCGCGTGCAGAGACGTTCGACGACGTCGAGGACGTGAGAGCTGTAGAGGATCGTGCGGCCGCGCGCGGCGAGCGCGGCGAGCAGTGTCTTGACGAGGACCGCGCTCTCGACGTCGAGGCCGGTGAGCGGCTCGTCGAGAAAGACGACCGCCGGGTCGTGTACCAACGCGGCGGCGACGAGCACCTTCTGCCGCATGCCCTTCGAGAACGTGGCCAGCCGGCCGTGCGCGTGATCGAGGAGATCGAACGCGCCGAAGAGCGCGTCGATCCGCGGCAACAAGACGGCGTCCTCGAGATCGTGCAGACGCCCGGCGAGCGCGAGGAACTCGTGCGCGCTCAACGTCTCGTACAGTTCGGCCGCTTCCGGCACGTACCCGATGCGCCGCTTGACGGCGAGCGCGTCGCGGGGCAGCTCGAGACCTTCAATCGCCACGCGCCCGGATCCGGGTTCGAGCAAGCCGGTCAGGATCTTGATGGTCGTCGACTTGCCCGCACCGTTTGGGCCGAGCAATCCGGTGACCTCGCCCGGCTGGATCGCGAAGCTCAGCCCGTGCAGGACGTCCGTCCGCGCGTAGCCGAACCGCAGGTTCTCGACGACGATGGATGGCGGCATGGGCGTCTGAGGCGTCAACCGTCGAGCAGCGCGTCCAGTCGCGCGCACCGGATTCGGCCAAGGTGGGCTTCGCGATCTTCGATCCCGAACGACACGATGACGGCGTCCTCGTCGTGCGCGAACGTCATGCCGCAGGCGAACTCGATGCCCAGGTGCGCGAAGACGAACGGCCGCGAGACGCGCCGCAGCGCGAAATCAGCATCGTACTCGGCGAAGCGATGGACGTAGAGACGCGCCGGCCGGTGAATGACTTCGTGGACGACGACCAGCCAACCATCACCACGCGGCGGCCAGCGCAGCGGCCCCGCCGAGCCGCGCCACGCGGCGGTATTGACCGCCGCCGGCGTTTCGGAGACCACGCGATAGGCGCCCGAGTCACGCGCGATCTGGACGACGGTGAGCGGATCATAGCCGTAGATCGCCAGCAGTCGGCCGGCGGCGTCCGCGAACGGCAGCCAGTTCTTCTGCGGGCGGTCGTCGAACGGACCGATGAGGGGACGATGATCGACGACACGGCCGCTGCGATCGAGCCGGCAGAGCGACTGATGGACACGCTGGCGCGGATGGCGGTCGGTCGTCGTACACGTGAAGTACAGCGCATCGCTAGTCGCGACGAGCCGGCAGTCTTCCAATCCCTGGACGAGGTCGGTCCGGATCGGTGGTTCGTCGAGCACGACTGGCTGCGTGTCGACGATCGAACCGGCACGATCGAGTCCGACGAGCCGATTCTCGGTGCGATAGACGCGCTCCGTGTCCGGCAGCCAATAGCGTGCGTCGCGCTGCTCGTAGTTCACCGCGCGGCAGATCGCGAGATAGCCGTCCGGCGTCGCGATCAGACTCGGGTTGCACGGCCGATAGGGCGACGGCAGTGGTGGCGACAACGGACGGAACGTCATGCCGTCGATCGGCCGAACGTACCGGGCCGTGATCAGCCGGGCTTCGTCGACGACCGCGGCCGGGATGTGGCGCGAGCGCGAGCGAACGAGCCGTTCGCATGCGGCAAAGCCGCGATCCGCATCAGGAGTGCCGGCCGCGGCTCGCGCCAGCTCGAGGTCCAGGCCGTACTCCGAGACGTCGGTGTGGACGAACAGCGCCTGATCGACCGGCACTGGCAATGCACGGCCGCGTTCCGCGTACGCGACCGCGTCGGCGACATGGCCCAGGCGCCGGTGCAGGCGCGCCAGTTCGTAGAGCGGCTCGGCGCGGCGCGGATCGGCGGCGTGAACGTCCTCGAGGACGGCCAGCGCGGCATCGGTGGCATCGGACTCCGCGAGAATGCGGCCGACGCACAGCTTCGCGTACCAGACTTCGTCGGCCCAGCCTCCTGCAGCGACGCGGCGGCGGAAGAAACTCAGCGCCTTCAGCGGATGGCCGACCGCGAGATACGACTGCGCCAGATAGAACAGCGTTCGAGGATCGCTGGGCGCCTCGGCCAGGTCCTCGGTGAGCAGAGCGATGTCGCGGGCGAACTTGTCCGCGCGACATCCGCCGTCGGCATGATCCCGGATCCACAGCGCCTCGATCCGCGCCGGAGGCGCGGCGTCCGGAGCCGTGTAGTACTCGTGCGTCCGCCCGACGGCGTGCCAGCCCAGACTCGCGCGGCCGAGCCGTGTGTTCCAGTAGCTGAGTGACCCGGCGCACTGCCGCAGGGCGATCGCGTCGTCGGCAATCGCGCGTCGGTCGAAGGTCGGCTCGACGACGAGCTCGAGGTCCGCGTCGAGGAAGAGCCACCACGTGCGCGCCGTCGGCCACCCGAGAGACGCGACGAACGCTTCCGCTTCATTGACCGCCGCCGTGCGATTCGCGCCGAAGTGCCGCCACTCGTGACGCGCCACGCGGCCCGGGATGCCGTGCGCGGCGAGGTAGCGCTCGATGATGGCCGGCGTCTCGTCAGTCGAGCCGGTGTCGCAGATGACGGCCGCGTCGATGACGGGACGTGCCGAGGCCAGACAGCGTTCGATGACGGCCTGTTCGTTGCGAACGATCATCGACAGGCAGATGCGAGGCGAGAGGCCGGCGCCGGACGCCGTCGGACTAGGGCGGACCTGTCGCACCGGTTGGCCCCGTCGGGCCCGTTGGACCGATCGGGCCCGTTGGACCCGTCGGGCCTGTCGCGCCTGTTGGACCGGTCGGGCCCGTCGGACCAGTTGCGCCGGTAGGCCCGGTTGGCGCCGGCGACTGGGCCGACGCCGGCGACGGAATGGCCATCGAGATCACGAGTGGGATTGCGGCCGCCCAGCCGGTTTGGATCAGGCGGCGTCGTGCGAGATCGGGCACGTCGTCGGACGTGGCGACCTCGAACAAGCCCGCGCGATCGAGCGCGTCGACCGCCCGCCACACGGCGATCTCGTCCACGGCGCCGTCGTCGGCCGCGAGCCGTGCGGCGATCGCCTCCACGGTCGTTCGTCCGTCCGCGTGCTGCCAGACGGCCGCCGCGAGCTCATTGAGGCAGTGCGCCCGGTGCGCCTCGAGATCGTAGACGAGCAGTTCACGGTCGACGGCCTCGACCGTGAGGCCGCGTTGGCGTCGTGTGGGGCGGAAGGCGGACATCGGGACGTCTCGGGACGGAACGTTGGCGCGGACTATAGCGCAAATGGGCTCCCGCGTCTTTGACCTCTTGACCTTCGATAGGTCAGACGCGTATCCTCCCCTCATCCTCCGAGAGGGAAGAGACCGTGCCGAAAACCGACCTGCTGCAGGGAACGCTGGATCTGCTCATCCTGAAAGTGCTGACGCTCGGCCCGAACCACGGGTGGGGCATCGCGAACCGCATTCGCCAGGTGTCGCGCGAAGGGCTGAACGCGAGCCAGGGGTCGCTCTATCCGGCCCTGCACCGGCTCGAGCTCAACGGCGACGTGCGGTCCGAGATGACGGCGTCCGAGAACAACCGGCGCGCGCGCGTCTACACGCTCACGACGGCCGGCCGGCGGCGTCTTGGCGCCGAGCAGGAGAGCTGGGAGCAGTTCGCGCTGTCGATGCGGCGCGTGCTCAAGGCGGAGTAGGCGTCGCCGAGGAGACAGC
>CALFMR010000428.1 GCA_937880585.1 uncultured Acidobacteriota bacterium | reverse complement strand
CCGCTGCCGCCGCCTGAACCGCCCCCGGCCGAACCGCCCGCGACGCCGCCACGCCCGCGCGAACCGGCGACCGCGAGTCCGCCCGCGAGCGCGAGCGCCGCGCCCGAGCGCGAGGCCGCGCCAACACCCGCGCCGGTGCTCCAGACGACGACCGACAGCAACGCGCTCGCCGAGAAGACGCAGGCGCTCATCGGCCAGGCGCAGCGCGATCTCGATCACGTCCAGTACCCGTCGCTCAACCCGCAGGCGCGCGCGCAGTACGAAAGCGCGCAGGGCTTCATCCGCAGCGCGAAGAACGCGCTCGCGATCAAGAACTACATGCTGGCCGAAAGCCTCGCGGAGAAAGCGGCCGCGGTGGCGAGCGAGTTGGTCAAGGGGTAAGAAGACACGCGTCAACTTCAAACGTCGAGACTGGGTTCCGGTTACTTCCCGTCCGCCTTCCCCCATTTCTCCTTCACGTCCGCCCACTGTTTCTGCAGGAGGTCGAGCGCCGGGTGCGGGTCGGCGCCGAAGGCGAGTTGCTGAGCGCGTTCGGGGAGGATGACCTGCACGATCAATCGGTCCAGATCGTCGCGCAGCGCTTCGCCGCGCGCGCCGAACGTGCCCGCGCGGACCCAACCGGCGACCGCCGCGCCGAGGGCACGCGGAAGATCGTCGATGCCGCGCGCGCCGGCCGCCAGCCAGTAGGTCGCTGACAAGGACGCGCTCGAGCGCGCCAATTCCAGCGCCGCACGGTCGACGATGCGCTGGTAGATCGGATGCCGATCGGTCTCGGGCCCCTGCTGCGCCTGCCGGTCGAGCGATTGCGCCCACCAATCGAACAAGAGGTCGCGGCTCGCCTCGTCGAGCAGGTCCGCATGGCCGAGCGCCAACTCGAATTCCTCGGCCGCCGCGCTGTAGCGATCGTCGAACGCGTAGTCGTCGTCGAGATAGAGCGATTCGCCAAGCCCGATCTCGAGCTCGACCTCGTCGCGCGGTGAGAGGCGCGTCGCGTCGATCGTCTTCAGTGCCTCGCGCGCGGCCGCGAGGTCGGCGCGATCGGCCGTCATGCGGAAGCGCTCGAGGTGCGCGCGCGCGAAAACGACCGAGGCCGCGTCGGCGAGCGCGGGCGAGTGGCGCATCTGGCCGGCGATCCGAATCGCGTCGTCGTAGCGCTGGTCGTTGTAGAACTGTCGCGCCTGCGACACCGGGTCGGGCGCCTTGGTCTGCGCCGCGGCGCGCGCGGCTACCGTGAACACCAGGATGCCCGCGGCCGGCCACACGAGGGCGCGAGCCGCGCGGCTTCGATTCGTCATCGGACCTTCTCCATGGCGGCATCGAGCGTGTGCCGCCGCACGGCCGGGTGTCAAATTTCCATGCGCCGCACGGCGTAACTCTTACACGCCACCCGCGCGAGCGATGAGAAATTGCGATTTCCCGTGAGAATTCGACGGGTCGACGGGTTGGCAAGGAAGTTGAAGTCCTGGACCGCCGTGCGACGCGGCTTGCTCCTCCCCTTGCTGCTCCTGGCCTGGTCGGCGACCTCTGGCGCTGCCCAGCAACCGGCCGCCCGTCCGACGTTTCGGGCGTCCGTCGATCGCGTGGCGTTGTCCGCCGTGGTCAAGACGCGCCACGGCAAACCGGTGACGAATCTCAAGGCCGACGACTTCGTGCTCCTCGACTCCGGACATCCCCGCGCCATTGAAGATTTTCGCACCGAGTCGAGCCCGGTGAACCTGGCGTTCCTCGTCGACTTCAGCGGCAGCATGGACGTCGCCGCGCGGCGGCAGGCGGCGCACGACAACGTGCGACAACTACTGAGCTGGCTCACGCCGGGTACGGACCGCGCCGCTCTCTACGTGTTCGATCGTACGCTGCACGAACTGCAGCCGCTCGCGCCGGCGCCGGGCGACATTCTCGCCCAGCTCGACGCGGTCCGGCGGCCGTACGGCGCGACGTCGCTCTTCGACGCGATCGCCGAAACGGGCCGCACGCTCGCGGCCTCGACCGGCGGACGCCGCGCGGTCGTCGCGCTCACCGACGGCGCCGACAACGCGAGCCATCTCACCGCATCCGAAGTGTCCGGCATCGCGAGCAGCATCGACGTGCCGGTCTACATCATCGTCGTCGTCTCCCCGTTCGATCGATCGGGACAGACGACGGTCGACGACGCGCGGCTGCTCGACGCCGCGACGAACGGCCCGCTCGGCAACCTCGCGCGATGGACCGGCGGGGAGCTGTACGTGGGCATCGGGCCGGCGCAGTCGAGCGTGGCGGCCCGTCAGATTGTCTCGGATCTTCGTCAGCAGTACTTGATTGCCTTCGCGCCGGGGACGCAGCCGGGATGGCATCCGATCGAGTTGCGCACGCGGGACACCAGTCTCGTCGTGCGAGCGCGCAGCGGATACATCGTGGACGCGTCGCCAGCTGGTCTGTAGGTCGTTCCAGGAGGATTGTATGCAGAAGTCACTTCTCGTCGTTACGGCGTTCGCGCTGGCCGCCGCAGGGTCGTCGGCATGCGCAACGAAAGGGTTCGTCAAGAATCAGGTGGCCCAGGTGAGCGGCAAGGTCGACACCCTGAGCCAGTCGCTCGAGGAAACGCAGGAGCGTACCAAGCAGAACGAAACGAAGATCGGCGAGGTCGACCAGCGCGCCGGCGCCGCCCAGAGCGCGGCCGACGCGGCCGGCACGGCGGCCAACGGCGCTGACGCCAAGGCCGTCGCCGCCAACACCGCAGCCACCGCGGCCGAGGCCAAGGCCGACGCGGTCGACAAGGCGTCGAAGCGCATCGTCTACGAGGTGGTGCTGAGCGAGGACCAGGGCAACTTCAAGTTCGGTCAGTCGGGCCTGCCCGACGAGGCGAAGGCGAAGATCGACGAGCTCGTCGCGCAGCTCAAGGCTGACCCGAAGGGCGCCTACTTCGAGATCGAGGGCCACACCGACAACGTCGGCGACAAGACCTACAACGAGAAGCTCGGCATGGAACGCGCCGACGCGGTGCGGATGTATCTCTACACGAAGCACCAGATTCCCCTGCACCGCATCAACGTGATCAGCTACGGCGAAGACAAGCCGGTGGCGCCGAACACCACCCGCGCCGGCCGTGCTCAGAACCGCCGCGTCGTCATCCGGGTGCTGGCGTAGTCCGTCCCCGGTGGCCGCGGGCGTGTAGCCTCCTGCGACCTTCGATCGAACGGCCTTCGGGCCCTTCTGCAGCGGCCGGTCCTCCTGGATCGGCCGCTGTTTTCATGTACGGCACGCGCGCGCGTCGTCATCGCGCCGGCAACGTTACCTTGCGACACCCATCGATGGTCTGACCAAGCACCTACCTGCGGCGGCGACACGCACATACAAAGAGCGGGGTTCACAACTTCGAACGGCGAACTTCGAATAGACGAGGCGCCGTCGAAATCGGCCGTCGCATGTCGAATCCTCTGGCGTCGTGCGCGAGTCCCGGTATACTCACGGATGGACGATCCCTTCTGGGGGACTTATGGCGAAACGTGGATACACCGGTTCCGATCGAATGAATCAAGCCGCCGAGACGATTGGCGCCGCGCTCGGTCACGTCGCGGCGCGTCTCGATGCCTGGAAGAAGGAGCGCGACGCGATCGCCGGCGACGTGCGGCGCATGGTGACGTCGGCGCAGAGCATGCTGTCCGACTTGGGCGACACGGCCAGCGCGGCGGTGACGCGCGTGCGCCGCGGCGGACGCCAGCGCGGCTACAAGGCGTCGGCGACGACGCGCGCCAAACTCCGCGCGGCGTGGACGCGGCGCAAGGCGGCGGCCGGCGGCACGGTTGCGCCGAAGAAGAGCCGCCAGCGCGGCCGCACTCTGGGCTTCCCCACGGCCCGTGTGGCGCTGTCGGACTATGTCGTTCCCCGGTTCGGCGTCTACGCCACCCGCACCCGCCTGCCGGATGGCCGCGAGGTCCCAGGGGTCGCCAACATAGGCGTCAATCCCACGGTGGAGGGCGTCACGGCTGCCCTGCTGGAGGTTTGGCTCCATGACTTCGACGAGGACATCTACGATCAGGTGATCGAGACCGACTTGGTGGCCTTCCTGCGCCCGGAGGAGAAGTTCGCCAGCCTGGAAATCATGACTGCCCAGGTCATGCGCGACGCCCAGACGGCGCGGGACCTGCTGGCGCCGGATTTCGAGTAGGCGCCGCCGCCACGCCGTTTTCCGCAACCGTGCTTCCCGTGAACGGGCGGGAGGGGAAGGGAAGGGTTCAGGCCGGTTCGGCTTCCAGACGCTTGTCCAGGTAGGCCCCGACGCGCTTCTCCACCTCCGGCAGGTTCTCCATCCAGAAGTGC
>CALFMR010000427.1 GCA_937880585.1 uncultured Acidobacteriota bacterium | reverse complement strand
ACTTGCAGAAGCGCAACCGGGCGGCGCGCAAGCACCAGAAGGTGATCGAGGTCAAAGAGATCAAGTTCCGGCCCAAGGTCGACGAGCACGACTACCAGTTCAAGAAGAAGCACATCGAGCGCTTCCTGGCCGACGGCGACAAGGTCAAGGCGACGATCTTCTTCCGCGGCCGCGAGAACGCGCCTCCGGAAATCGGCCGGCGCATTCTCGAACAGCTGGTGACGGATCTGGATGCGATGGCCGTGACCGAATCGGAGCCGCAGAAGGAAGGCAACCAGCTTCACACGATCCTCGCGCCGAGGCCGGGAGTGAAGCGCAACTGACGGCTGACGCCCCGCGCGCGCGGGGCGTGGACGTCATTCGAGTGAGACCGAGGATCGCATGCCCAAGCTGAAGAGTCACCGCGGCGCCGCCAAGCGCTTCAAGAAGACCGGAACCGGCAAGTTCGTCCGGGCCAAGGCGTTCAAGCGCCACATCCTGACGAGCAAGCCCACGCGCCGCAAGCGACACATGCGCGGCACGGAAGTCATCGCCGCCGCCGACGCCGCCCGGCTGCGCCGAATGCTGCCGTACGACTGAGACTGAAACGAGACAAGTTAGCAGTGTGAAGCCAGAAGCCAGAAGTGGGTTCTGGGTTCGCCCGACTCGTTCGACACTTCTGGCTTCCAACTTCTGACTTCTAACTTCATCAAAGAGGCTCCGAGATGCCCCGCGTCAAAAGAGGAACCGTTCGCCGCGCCAAGCGCAAGAAACTGCTGAAGCGGGCGAAGGGGTTCTACGCCACCAAGAGCAAGCTCTATCAGGCCGCGCAGGAAGCGGTCGACAAGGCGCTCAACTACGCCTACGCCGGCCGGCGCCGCAAGAAGCGTGACTTCCGCCGCGTGTGGGTCGTGCGCATCAACGCCGCCGCGCACGCCAACGGCCTGAGCTACGGCCAGTTCATCGCCGGGCTGAAGGCCGCCGGCGTCGAGCTCGATCGCCGCAGCCTGGCTGACCTGGCCGTGCACCATCCGACGGTGTTCGCGGGGCTGGCCGCCAAGGCCCAGGCCGCGCGGCCGACCCGTCACCACGCCGCCTGACGGCCCGCCAGGGCCGGCGTCCCGATAAGCGGCCGACCGGATCGCGCGGCGCCGACGCCTGTGGCGCCGCCGGCCCGTCGGTCCGCCGGGCATGACCCGTTCGCCGTTCACATGTCCTCGATTCCCGATCTCGACGCCATCCGCGCCGACGCCGACGCCGCGCTCGCCCAGGCGACGTCGGCCACCGATCTGAAAGCCGTGCGCGACCGGTTCCTCGGTCGCAAACAAGGCGTCGTGACGCTGCTCCTGAAGTCGCTCGGCGGCCTGCCGCCCGACGAACGGCGGCGTGTCGGCGGTGCGGCCAACGCGTTGAAACAGACGATCGAAGCCGCGCTCACCGAACGCGAGCGCGCCGTGCCGAGCGACGAGACGCCGGCCGGCGTCGTCGACGTCACGCTGCCCGGCCGCGTGCCGCTCATCGGCCGCCGGCATCCCCTCACGCACGTTCGTGAGCGCGTCGAGGACATCTTCCTCGGCATGGGCTACGCGATCGTCGAGGGACCCGAGCTCGAGGACGACTGGCACAACTTCGAAGCGCTGAACATGCCGCCCGAGCACCCGGCGCGCGACATGCAGGACACGCTGTACCTCGCGTCGCCGCAACCGGCCGACGCCGATGGACGCAAGCCGAGCCTCCTCCGCACGCACACGTCGGGCATGCAGATCCGTTACATGGAACGGCACCGGCCGCCGGTGCGCATCATCGCGCCCGGCCGCGTCTATCGCCGCGACAACTTCGACGCGACGCACACGCCCATGTTCACGCAGGTCGAAGGGCTCGTCGTCGACGAGGGCATCAGCCTGGGCGATCTCAAGGGCACGCTCGCCGCGTTCGCCGAGCGCTTCTTCGACGCCGCGGTCGCCACGCGCCTGCGGCCGAGCTTCTTCCCGTACACGGAGCCCTCCGCCGAGCTGGACGTCTCGTGCCAGGCGTGCGGCGGACGCGGCTGTCCGCTCTGCAAGCACACGGGTTGGATCGAAGTGCTCGGCTGCGGCATGGTGCACCCCGCGGTGTTCGAAGCCGTCGGCTACGATCCCGAGCGCTACACCGGCTTCGCCTTCGGCGTCGGCATCGAGCGGCTGGCGCTCCGCCTGTACGGCATCGACGACATCCGCATGTTCTACGAGAACGACCTGCGCTTCCTGGAGCAGATCGCGCCATGAAGGCGCCCGTTGCCTGGCTTCGTGATTTCGTCGATCTGCCCGAGGATGCGCCAGCGATCGCTTCCGCGCTCGGCTCGCGCGGCTTCGCCGTCGAAGGCATCGAGGGCGAGACGATCGACGTCGAGGTCACGGCCAATCGGCCGGACGCGCTGAGCGTGTACGGACTGGCGCGTGAAGCGTCGGTGGCTTTCGATCGGCCGCTGCGGCCCCTTGCGGCCATCGCGCCCGCGCCCACCGGTCCGGCGCCCGTGAAAGTCTCGATCGCCGACGCGGGCTGCGGCCGGTACGCGCTCGCCGTCGCGGACGTCGTCGTCGGACCATCGCCCGCGTGGCTCGCCGATCGGCTCACCGCCGCCGGCGTGCGTCCCATCAACAACGTCGTCGACGTCACGAACTACGTGATGATCGAGATGGGACAGCCGATGCACGCGTTTGATCTCGCGACGCTTGGCGGTCCGGAGATTCATGTCCGCCGCGCACGCGCAGGCGAGACGATCGTGACGATCGACAACGAAACGCGTGCGCTCGACGAGACGATGCTCGTTATCGCGGACCGGACGCAGCCGGTCGCCGTGGCCGGCGTGATGGGTGGCGCGGCGACGGAAGTCACGAGCCGGACGTCGCGCGTCGCCATCGAAAGCGCCTGGTTCCTGCCGTCGTCGGTACGCACGACGAGCCGCCGGCTCGGCCTCAAGACCGAAGCGTCCGCGCGGTTCGAGCGCGGCGCGGATCTGGCGGCGCCGGTCGTCTCGCTCCGCCGCGCGCTGCAGTTGCTCGCCGACATCGGCGCGGGACGGCTCGCGGGAGGCCTCACCGACGTCTCGCCGCGCACGCCGGAAACACCGAGCATCACGCTGCGGCGCGAGCGGATCGCGCGTCTACTCGGCGCAGCGGTCCCCGACGCGGACGTCGAACGCATCCTCGGTGGCCTCGGATTCCAGACGGCGCGAACGCCGGCGGGCTGGCACGTGAGCGTGCCGTCGTTCCGCGTCGACATCGCGCGCGAGTCGGATCTCATCGAGGAAGTCGGCCGGCATTGGGGCTTCGATCGCATCGCGGCGACGTTCCCGACGCTCCGGTCCGCGCCACGGCCGTCGTCGCCAGGCGTCGCACGAGGACGACTCGTCCGCCGCCTGCTCTGCGGCGCGGGCCTGCAGGAAGCGGTGACGTTCACGTTCATCGAGGGCGCGGCCGCGGCGCCGTTTGCGGGCGCGGCTGGCGTCGTGCCGATCACGAATCCGCTGTCGGAGAAGTTTGCCGTGCTGCGGCCGTCGCTCGGTCCGGGGCTCGTCGAATCGCTGCACTACAACCGCAACCGACAGGCCGCCGACGTCCGGCTCTTCGAGATCGGATCGGTCTTCTCGCCCGCGCGCGAATGGACGGCCGTGGGCTGGGTGCTCACCGGATCGCGCGGCGCGCACTGGAGCGGCAACGCGGGCGCCGTGAGCTTCGCCGATACGCGCGGCCTGGCCGATCTCATTGCCGCGGGCTTCGGCGTCGCGCTGTCGTCGGATGTGGCAGGCGCGCCGTCGTGGCTCGCGGGCGGCGAAGGCGCATCGCTCGTTCACGAAGGCGCCATCGTCGGCTGGATCGGACGGCTGGCCGGCACGCGCGAAGCGCCCGTCTACGCGGGCGAGATCGATCTCGACGCGCTGCCAGTGGCGACGGCGCGTCCGGCGCCCATCGCGCCGCTCGCGCGCTTCCCATCGGTCGTGCGCGATCTCTCGATCATCGTGAGTGATCGCTTGCCAGCGGCCGATGTTCGTGGCACGATTCAAGCCAGCGCGCCGCTGACGCTCGTCGAGATTCGCGAGTTCGACCGGTACCGCGGCAAGGGCGTGCCGGACGGGCACGTCAGCTTGTCGATTCGGCTGACGTTTCGCGACCCGGCCCGTACGCTCACCGATGCCGAGGTTCAGCAGGCCGTCGAGACGATCGTCGAGGCGCTCGGCCGGACGCACGGCGCGGTGCTGCGCGGCGCATAACCC
>CALFMR010000426.1 GCA_937880585.1 uncultured Acidobacteriota bacterium | reverse complement strand
GATGGAGAAAGTGCTCGGCCCCGAGGTCGGCGCGTTCATTCGCGGACTGCACGAGCGCCACGGCGTCACGTTTCAGCTCGGGACGAAGCCCGCGTCGATCGGCGACACCGAGGTCACGCTCGACAACGGCACGCGTGTGCCGGCCGATCTCGTCGTCGTGGGCGTCGGCGTGCGGCCGGCGGCGGCGCTCGCCGAACAGGCCGGACTCACGATGGATCGTGGCGTGCGCGTGAACGAATATCTCGAGACGAGCGCGCCGGGCGTCTTCGCGGCCGGCGACATCGCGCGCTGGCCTGACCGGCTGACGGGCGACGCCATCCGCGTCGAGCACTGGGTCGTGGCCGAACGCCAGGGCCAGACGGCCGCGCGCAACATCCTCGGCCGGCGCCAGCGCTTCGACATGGTGCCGTTCTTCTGGACCGAGCAGTACGACTTCACGCTCGCCTACATCGGTCACGCCGAACGCTGGGACGCCATCGACCTCGACGGCCAACTCGACGCCGACGCGCAGGACTGCACGATCACCTGGCGCCACCAGGGTCGCAAACTCGCCGTCGCCGTCGTCCAACGCGACCACGCGGGACTGGAAGCCGAAGCGGAATTGGAAAAATTGATTCAAGCTGGCGCGTGATTGATATTAGATGACACCGCGAGGCTCCGAGCGTAGCGAGGGCGTTGAGCGCATTGAGAGAAGTCCGCGAAGCCCGCGACGGAGGAGCGGCGCTGAGCGGGCGAGCGGGGGTGGGGCCCCGCGAGCAAGCAAGAAAAGAGGGCCCCAACGCATTGCAAAAAGATGACAGGAAGTTCAAAGTTCGAAGTTTCCCGAAGGGATACCATGCCCAAATCCTCCACGCCTCAGCACATCCTGGATCTCGCCAAGCGCGGCGCCGAAGCGCGGTTTCATGAGCTGACGCAGGAACTGAAGCTGCTCGTCGATCTCTTCCCGCACCTGCGCGATGCGGTCGACGAAGACGAGCTGCCGGTGTCGTTCATCATCCAGCGTGACGGCTCGAGATCGGCGCCGACGCGCGGCCGCAAACGGGCGGCGCGGGCCGAACGATCGCACGGCACGAAATGACGGACCGTTGATACCACCGGCGCATCTCGGGCGGCATCGGCCCGACGAGAGATGCGCCGGCACGAACGGCTAGCGGCGCGCGAGAATGTCGCGAATTTCGGTCAGGAGCGTTTCTTCCTTCGTGGGTGCCGGTGGCGCAGCCGGGGCCTCGGCCTTCTTCATAACGGTGTTCATCGCCTTGACGACCAGGAACAGAGCGAACGCGACGATGATGAAGTTCACGATGGTGTTGATGAACGTACCGTAGGCCAGCGTCACGGCGCCGGCGGCCTTGGCGGCCGCGAGCGACGCGTACGGCCCCGCCGTGGCCGCGCCGTCGCGCAGCAGGATGAACTTGTTCGAGAAGTCCACGCCGCCGGTCAACAGGCCAATCACCGGCATCAGCACATCGCCCACGAAGCTCGTGACGATGGCCCCAAACGCCACGCCGATGACGATGCCCACAGCCATGTCGACCACGTTGCCGCGCATGGCGAATTCCTTGAATTCCTTGAACATGTCTCGCTCCTTTGCTGGAGTCGGTGATGGCCGGCTCGCGCCCATCATAAACGGTGGGGTCAGATCGTGAATTGACGTACGCTGGAACCCGCAGTTGACAGGCGGCCGGGCCGACAACCGCCGTTGACGCCGTACGTCTCAAGATCTGACCCCATGGCTCGTCACATCCCGGCCGATCCCATCGGCTTCCGCCTCGCCCATGAACTGACCGGGCTGCTCGCCGGCATCGAGTCGGACGGCGTCATCGTCCGTGTCGAGGTCGAGCGCGTGTCGCGCTGGCTCGAGGCCGCGGCGCCCTATCGCCAGGTGCAGCCCTTCGCCGAGATCGCGGCGCGCCTCCGCAGTGCGCTGGCCGACGGGATCCTCACCCGCGAGGAGTGCGAGGACCTGCGCTTCGTCGCGTCGACGCTCACCAAGCTCAATCCGTATGTCAAGGCCGTGCGCGCGGGCGTGCAGGAGTTGATGGGGCTCGTCGCCGGCATCGCCGCCGATCGCGTCGTGCCGACCGTGGAACTGCACGCGCTGCAGGACTGGCTCGACGAGTGGTCGGAGCTGAAAGGCACGTGGCCGTACGACGAGTGCGAGGCGATCGCCGTCGACGTGCTCGCCGGCAGCCGCCATCCGGCGGGCCGCGAGTACCTGATTCAGCTCGCCGCCGAGTTCCCGATCGGCGGCACCGACGACGACCGCGCGCGTCCGCTGACGCTCGCCGGCATCTGCACCGTCGCACCCGCCATCGAATTTCCCGGCCGGCTGTTCGTCTTCACCGGCGACTCGACGAAGGCCCCGCGCGAGACGATGGAGTCGCACGTCCGCCGCCGACAGGGATTCACCGAGCGTGGCGTCACGCGCGCGACCGACTACCTCGTCGTCTGCGACGGCGGCAACCCGCACTGGACGCTCGCCTGCTACGGCCGCAAGGTCGAAGAGGCCTACGAACTGCGCTGCCAGGGCTTCCCCATCGCGATCGTCGCCGAATGCGATTTCTGGGATGCCGCGCGCACCATCATCAGCTAGATCGCGGGGCCATCATGTCTCACATGATCAAGACCGTCTGGTTGTTGCTCGCCGCCACTCTGGCGATCGCGACGCCCGCGTCGGCGCAGACGACGGATGCGTCGGCGGCCGGAACATGGTCCGGGCACATCGCGCTGCCACCAGGACCGCTGGCGATCTCGGTCACACTGACGCGGGGTGACGGGGGCGCGTGGAGCGGAACGATCGACATCCCCGCGCAGGGCGCGCACGGCCTGAAGCTGGCGCCCGTCGTCGTCACCGACCCGGCCGTCAGCTTCGAGATCGCCAACGTGCCCGGACAGCCGACGTTCGCGGGCACACGGAGTGGCGACCGAATCTCGGGCACGTTCTCGCAGAATGGCGGGACGTTCCGCTTCGAGCTCGGACGCGGGGCAGCCGCAGCAGCCGCAACAGCACCGCCACGCACGCCGCGTCCGCAGGAACCGAAACCACCGCTGGCCTACACGGCCGAAGACGTGACGTATCGTAATGACGCCGCCGGCGTGCGACTCGCCGGGACGTTGACGCGACCGTCAGCCGGCGGTCCGTTTCCCGCCGTCGTGCTCATCAGCGGATCGGGCGCGCAGGATCGCGACGAGACCGTCTTCAATCACAAGCCGTTTCTCGTCCTCGCCGACGCGCTCACGCGACGCGGCATCGCCGTGCTGCGCAGCGACGATCGCGGCGTCGGCGGATCGGATCGCGGTCCGGCTGGTCCCACGTCGAAAGATTTCGCGGGAGACGTCGCCGCGGCCGTCGCCTATTTGGAGACGCGGCCGGACATCGACCGGCGCCACATCGGCCTCATCGGCCACAGCGAAGGCGGACTGATTGCCTCGATGGTCGCGGCTTCGTCGCCGGACATCGCGTTCAGAGTCCTGATGGCCGGGCCAGGCGTGCCGGGCGACCAGAGGATGTGCCTGGAGGCTGCAGCGCTCGATCGAGC
>CALFMR010000425.1 GCA_937880585.1 uncultured Acidobacteriota bacterium | reverse complement strand
AGAGCAACGGCCGGTCTGGGGGACCGGCCGTTTCACCGCGGAAAGATTGGTCGGGATGCCGAGATTCGAACTCGGGACCCCTTGACCCCCAGTCAAGTGCGCTACCAGGCTGCGCTACATCCCGACAGAAGAGTCCACATCCGGCCGACACGTGCGGCTCGGACGGTACACGCGAGGCGCGCGCGTCTCTGTATGCTATCGCTTCTTGGCCCGCCGGGTCTTCTTCGCAGCGGCCGGCGTCCGCACGGCACTGCGTGAAGTCCGGGACGTGGCAGCCTTGCGAGCCGGCGCGCGCGCGGGACTCGCGGCAGCCCCAGCCACGGGCCGTTCGGCTTTCAGCACGAAATCTTCAGGCGTCAGGCCCCCGCCCGACAGCACGTCCAGAATCCACTGCAATCCGCGACGGACGTCCTGCAGCTCGCGGCGCGTTTCCTCGTCGATGAGCGCGGCGACGTCGGCATCGCTCACGGCCTGGCCGTCGGTGGGCTGCGTTTCGCCGATCCGCCGCCGCACGCCGGCCAGCGTGAGACCGTCGACGAAGAGCAGATGCTTGATGTGCAGGACGCGCTCGACGTCCGACCGCCGGTAGATCCGCGGCCCGCCCGCCGTTTTCGCGACGCCGAGATCCGGGAACTCCGCTTCCCACGTCCGCAGCACGTACGGCTGCAGCTCCGCGAGCTCGCAGACTTCCTGCGCACGGAACACGGGACGATTGGGAATGACCGTCGGCGTCACAGCCTGCATCGTTCGCACGATCGCGACGGCGCCCATGCACCGGCACCAACCGGTACGCGTCACCGCCGCGCGGGTGCCGTCAGTATAGCAGGCGGATCGCGCCCGGATTCACGACTTTCGCGCGGTGCGCGGCGATCGTGCCGACCGCGCACGCCGGCGCACGGTCAGCCGGATCGGCGTGCCTTCGAAGCCGAACGCCTCGCGGAGCCGGTTGATGAGGAACCGCTCGTAGGAAAAATGGAACTCGGTCGCGACGTTCGTGAACAGCACGAACGTCGGCGGAGCGACCGCCGTCTGCACGCCGTAGAGAATCCGCACTTCGCGCCTCGCCGTGCTCACCGGCGGATGCGCCGCCGTGGTCGCTTCGAGGAAGCGATTCAACTCGGGCGTCGGGACGCGGCGCTTGCGCGCGGCCGCCACGCGATCGACGGCCTCGAGGAGTTTCGGCGTGCGCTCGCCCGTGAGCGCGGACAGGTGCAGAATCGGCGCGAACTCGAGAAATTTGAGCTGAAAGCGGACTTTGTCATCGAACTCCGCGGCGAAGTCCTGCCCTCGCCCTTTGACGAGATCCCACTTGTTGATGGCGATGATGATGCCGCAGCCCGCCTCCGCGGCTTCGCCGGCAATGGCCGCGTCGCGATCGGTCGCGCCCTCGGAGGCATCGAGGACGAGGACCGCGACATCCGCGCCAGCCATCGCCCGACGCGCGAGGACGACGCTGACGGCTTCGACCTGGCCGCCGCCCCGCACGCGACCCGGACGCCGCATGCCCGCCGTGTCGAGAATGCGGAAGCGCCGCCGGTGCCACTGCAGCGTCGCGTCGACCGTGTCGCGCGTCGTGCCCGGCACGTCGCTGACCATGACGCGCTGCTCGCGCAGCAACCGGTTGACGAGCGACGACTTCCCCACGTTCGGCCGCCCAACGACGGCGATGGCCGTTTCGGTCTCGGCCGCGTCGGCGTCGCGCTCGGCCTGTTCGGTCGCGGTCCGGCCGTTGGGCAGCCGCGCGACGACTTCGTCCAGCAGCTCGGCCACGCCCGTGCCGTGCTCGGCCGAGATCTCGAGCGCCGGGTCGAACCCGAGCCGATAGAAGTCGAGCACGTGATTGCGCGTGCGCTTGTCGTCGGTCTTGTTGATGGCGAGGATGACGGGGCGACCGGTTTCGCGAAGCCGCCGCGCGATTTCCTGATCGCCGGGCACGAGCCCCTCGCGCGCGTCGAGGACGAAGATGACGAGGTCGGCCGAGGCGAGCGCGCGCAGTCCGTGCGCCACGACCAGGTCGTGGAGCGGATCGGTCGTCGCCCCGAACAGCCCGCCCGTGTCGACGAGGGTGAAGGCATGGTCGCGCCACGACGCTGGTGTCGACAACACGTCGCGCGTCGTCCCGGCGACCGGCGCGACGATGGACCGCCGGGCGCCCGAAATCTTGTTGGCGAGCGTCGACTTGCCCACGTTTGGGCGTCCGACCAGCACGACAGTCGCCATTCGCGGCGCGGCAGACATGCACCGAGTGTAGTGGAGGACGGCCGGCACTGGTCCGCCCGGGCGGCCACCGAGCCTTCTCGGGCCGGCTGGACCGGCAAACTTGACAGGGCTAAGTCCTTTTATTTATCGTGAGTTACAGAAATCCTCCAGCCCGCAAGTCATGATCAAACTCGACATCGTCAACGAAGTCTCGCGGCTCGCCGAGGTCACCAAAGTGAAGGCGGAGGTCGCCGTCGACGCGGTCTTCGACGCCATGCGGGCCTCGATGATGCGCGGCGAGCGCATCGAGCTGCGAGGGTTCGGCGTGTTCCAGGTCAAGCCGCGCAAGCGCGGCATCGGGCGGAACCCGCGGACCGGCAAGGAAGTCCGCATCCCGCCGGGACGGACGATCCGGTTCAAGCCCGGCAAGGAGCTTCAGAACATCAACGGGCAGTCGGAGTGACGACCGAGTCGACCACCGACCCGCTGGCCCCTCTCCTGCCGACGACGAGCCTCCCCGCCGAGTTGCTGTGGCGGCCGCCCGCGCCGCTGCCGAAGTTCCGGCATCCGTACGGCCGGCATCTGCTGTTCTTCGCGCTCACGTTCTTCACGACGACGTTCACGCAGGCGTTCGCCTACCTGTGGTTGACGCTCGGGACGGGGACCAATCCGTTCGCCGCGTTCACGTGGACGACGTTCGAGGCGGGCCTCTGGTATTCGATCCCGCTCCTCATCATCCTCAGCGCGCACGAGTTCGGGCACTACTTCGCGTGTCGCTATCACAACGTCGACGCGACGCTGCCCTACTTCATTCCCGCGCCGTTGCCGCTGACGGGCACGCTCGGCGCCGTCATCCGCATCCGCGAGGCGTTTCCGTCGACGCGTGCGCTGTTCGACATCGGCGTGGCCGGCCCGATCGCCGGCTTCGTCGCGCTCCTGCCGTTCCTCTACTGGGGCATCACGATGTCGCAGGTCGCGCGAATCCAGCCGAACAGCGCCGCCATCTATTTCGGCGAGCCGCTGCTCTGGAAGGCCTTCGAGTGGCTGCACTTCGGCACACTGCCCGACGGCGTCGACGTCGTGTTGCACCCGATGGGATTCGCCGCCTGGTGGGGCATGCTCGCGACGGCACTGAATCTTCTGCCGTTCAGCCAGCTCGACGGTGGACACATCATGTACGCGAACCTCGGCCGCCGCGCGACGCTTCTGTCCGCGATCACGCTGGCCGTCGTCGTCGCGCTGACGCTACAGTCGGCGAGCTGGCTGTCGATGGCCGTAATGATGGTCATCATGGCGTTCATCTTCGGCTTCCGCCATCCGCGCGTGCTCGACGAACACGAGCCGCTCGACCGTACCCGCCGGCTCGTCTCGATCCTCGCGCTCTTGATCTTCATCCTCTGCTTCACGCCGGTGCCGATCGACACGACGCCGCACTGACGCCCGCGCCCCTGAAGGGGCGGGGCTCCGCAGCACACACGCCGCTACGTCACGCTGACGGGATCGATATCGACGATCGTCCGGCGGCGGAGATCGGGACGGGCGGCGAGGGCGGCGAGGACGGCTTCGCGCATGGCGCGCCGGCGCGTGCCTTTGACGAAGAACTGCGCGCGGAACTCGTCCTTGATCTTTTCGCGCGGCGCGGGCGCCGGGCCCAGCACCTGTCCAGCCGCGCGGCCGCGAATCCGGCCGACGAGATCCCGCGCATCTTCGAGCGCTGTCGCGAGCGATCGCCCCTTGACGACGACGTTGATGAGTGCGACGTCGGGCGGATAGTGCATCGCGCGGCGAAACTCCATCTCGCGCGCGAAGAACGCCGCATAGTCCTGCGCCGCGGCCGCCTGGATGCTGTAGTGGTCCGGATAGAGCGTCTGCACGATGGCTTCGCCGGCAATCGCGCCGCGTCCCGCGCGGCCGACCACCTGCGTGAGCAACTGGAACGTCCGCTCACCGACGCGGAAATCCGCGCGTCCGAGGCCGACGTCTGCCGCGACGACACCAGCGAGCGTCACGGCCGGGAAGTCGTGGCCCTTGGCGATCATCTGCGTGCCGACCAGGATGTCGATCTCCCCGCGCGCGACGTCCGCCAGGACGCGCGCGACGGCGCCGCGCCGGCGGACCGTGTCCCGGTCAACGCGTGCGATGCGTGCCTGCGGGAACTCGGCACGCAGGTCCGCTTCGAGCCGCTCGGTCCCGATCCCCGATCGCTCGAGATAGGCGCCGCCGCACGAGGCGCACTTGCCGGGCACCGCCGATGAGAAGTTGCAGTAGTGGCAGCGCATCCGGCGCGCCGCCCGATGGTAGGTCAGCGTCACGCTGCAGTGTGGGCACTCGACCGTGGCCCCGCACTCGCGGCAGAAGATCACAGGCGCATAACCGCGACGGTTGAGCAGGACGAGCGACTGCTCATGCCGCTCGAGGCGCGCCGCGATGCCCTCGAGAAGCGCCGCACTCAACGTCGCCTCTGGCCCGCGCGCCGCCAACTCGCGCCGCATGTCGACGACGTGGACTTCGGCCAGTGGCCGATTCAGCACGCGACGCGTCAATCGGAGCAGGTCATAGCGGCCCGTCTCCGCGTTCACGGCCGACTCGAGCGACGGCGTCGCGCTGGCCAAGACGACGAGCGCGTGTTCCATCCGCCCGCGCATGACGGCCACGTCGCGCCCGTGATAGCGCGGCGCCTCTTCCTGCTTGTACGCCGCGTCGTGCTCCTCGTCGACGACGATGAGTCCGATCTGCTCGATGGGCGCGAACACCGCCGAGCGCGTGCCGACGACGACGTCGACGTCGCCTCGGCGGATGCGATGCCACTGGTCGTGCCGTTCACCATCCGACAACCCGCTGTGCTGAATCGCGACACGCTCGCCGAACGTCGCGCGCATGAGCCCGGCCACCGATGGCGTGAGCGCAATCTCGGGCACGAGGACAAGGACGCGACGACCGGCGGCGAGCACGTGCTGCGCGAGACGCAGGAACACTTCGGTCTTGCCGCTGCCGGTGACGCCGTGGAGCAGCGTCGTGCGGAACGCGCGCGCGTCCGCGGCGATTTGGAGTGCGTCGAGCGCCGCGTGCTGCTCGGCGGTGAGCGTCCGTCCGGCATCGCTCGCCGGTGCCGCGCTCCATCCGCCCTGCCCCGTGGTGGCGACTCCGAACGGGTCACGTTCGACGACGTCTTCGCGGATGCGGACGAAGCCAAGGCGAACGAGGCGTGCGATGACGTCCGCACCGACGCCCTCCTGCGCCAGCGCCGCGGCCGCCACACCGCCTGACTGCGCACGCAATCGTTCGACGACCGCGCGTTGGCGCGGGCCTCTGAGTGAGGAGACATCCGGCGCGTCGTCCGCCAGCTCGACCACACGGACCGTTCGAAACGCGGCGTGTTCACCTCGCCGCGCGGCTGGCGGCATGGCCATCGCCAGCGGATCGCCCGGACCCGACGCGTAGTACTCGCCGACCCAGACCGCCAGGTCCACGACCGACGGCGGCAGAAACGGCTCGTCGTCGAGCACGGCCACGACGTCGCGGAGCGTCGTGACGTCCGCCGGTGCCGCGGCGTCTGGCTCGACGACGCAGCCGACCACGGTCCGCGAGCCGAGCGGCACACGGACGCGTGCGCCTTTCGGCGGCGCCGGACGCCCGGGCACGCGGTAGCTCAACAGGCCGAGGCCCGGTACGGGCACGGCGACCGCAATCGTCGGATCAGGCGGATTCGGCGAGGAGGGCACGCACGATCTTCATGTCTTCCCACGTGTCCCGCTTGCGCTCGGGACTCCGCAGGAGGAACGCGGGATGGAACGTCGGCACGAGGCGGATCCCGCCGCCGATCGGGTGCACGCGCCCGCGCAGCCGCGAGATCGGCGCGTCGCTCGCGAGCAGCAGGTGCGCCGCGAATGTGCCGAGCGCCACGATGACCTTCGGCTGGATGATCGCAATCTGCTCGCGGAGGAACGGCTCGCAGGTGGCGACCTCGATCGGCTCGGGGTTCCGGTTGCCCGGCGGCCGACACTTGATCACGTTCGCGATGTAGACATCCTCGCGCCGGAGGCCGATGGCTTCGATGATCTTCGTGAGGAGCTGACCCGCGCGGCCGACGAAGGGTTCGCCTTCGCGGTCTTCGTCCGCGCCGGGCGCCTCGCCGACGAACATCAGGTGCGCGTGCGCGTTGCCGACGCCGAAGACGACCTGCCGCCGTCCCTGCGCGTGCAGTGGACAACGCGTGCAGTCGCCGATGTTCGCACGAAGCGCGGCCAGTGCCGCGTCCGAGTCCACGGTCGCCGCCCCCTCGCGCGCCAACGGCGGATCGCCGGCCTCTGACTCGACAGAACCGGCACCACTCGCGATCGCGACCGGCGCCGGCGCCTCATCTCCCTCAGCAGCCGTGGCGCGCGCGCGCCACGACGCATCGCGCGACACGCCCTGGACGCCGAGCTCGTTGAACATCCGCAGATGGCGGACGATCTGTCGGCGATCGGTCATGCGCGCGGTGCCGCGAGCGCGGCCGTCTCGGCGAGACGCGTCTCGACGCGATCGAGCACGAGGCCCGCGACTTCGCGCTTGCTCATGAGGGGCAGCCGCTCGACGCCGTCGCCCGAGACGAGCGTGACGCGATTGGTGTCCACGTCGAATCCCGCGCCGGGCTCGGTGACATCGTTGGCGACGATGAGATCGACGCGCTTCGTCTCGAGCTTTCGTCGAGCGACGTCCTCGACCACGCCGGTCTGTGCCGCAAAGCCCACGAGCACCGGTCGAGGACCGCCCGCGCGGCGAGCGCCGAGATCGGCCAGGATGTCGGGCGTTCGTTCCAGATCGATGCGGAGCGGGCCGCCCTTCTCGATCTTCGATTCGGCAACCAGGGCCGGCGCGTAATCGGCGACCGCGGCGGCCATGACGACGACGTCCGCGCCATCGGCACGAGCCAGAACGGCGGCGTGCATCTCGCGCGCGCTTCGCACGCGGACGACTTCTCCGGTCGCAGGCGGATCGATCGAGGTCGGTCCGACGACGAGCTGCACGGTCGCACCGCGCGCCTGCGCTTCGAGCGCGATGGCAAAGCACATCC
>CALFMR010000424.1 GCA_937880585.1 uncultured Acidobacteriota bacterium | reverse complement strand
CGGGTCGCGTCGATGAGACGATTGCCGCGATCCGCCAGGTCATTCCGGACTTCCAGCAGAGCGAACTACACCTGAACGTCGGCCACGAGTCGGGACACTACTTCAACAACGTCGGCCAGTCCGGGCTCGGCGTGTCGGATCATCATGCGGAGATCCTCCGCGCCGTCGACGACCACCGGCGCAAGACGGGCTCGCCGCTGCACCCGGTGAAGTTCCTCGAGGATCGCTACCAGGCGCTCATCACGAAGTACTACCAGACCGGCCGCTCGCCACTGCCGTGCACGGCGCTGTCGTCGTCGTGCTTCATCGACACGTACTGGAACGTGTATCCGTGTTCGATCTGGGACGAGAAGGTCGGCAACCTGCGCGAGAGCCACTTCGACCTGCAGGAAATTTGGGACAGCGCCCGACGTCGTAAGCTTCGCGAGGACGTCGTCAACGAGAACTGCGCGCACTGCTGGACGCCGTGCGAGGCGTACCCGACGATTCTCGGCAACCTCGCGCGCGCGGCCGTGACGCGCACGCCGCGCCCCGACGCGCTCGTCGCGGCCCCCGCCGCGCCGCCAGACAAGTCGCACGCGTAGGCGTGTCAACCCTTCGCGATCTTCGCGTCTTCGCGTGAGGCCTTCGCGAACTTGTCAAACGCCGGTCGTTTGCCAACGGCGTACAACATCCCGCCAGGCAGATTGCCGATGATCCCAAGACCCGCGAAGAGAATTGACAGCGCGAACGCGTCGGCCGCGCCGACGCCGACGCGCTGGAAGCCCCACACGAAGGCGAGCTGACCCGTACCGAGGCCGTTGATCGTCACCGGCAGCAGCATGACGAGGACGATGATCGGAATGAGCGCGACGTAGGCGAGTCCTGGCGCAGGTAAGCCGAGACCGCGGCCGAGCATCCATCCGAGTGCGACGCGCAGCGCCTGCACGAGCACGGACGCGACGAGCACGATCGCCAGCACGCCGCGCTGGCTCCGATACGCCTGCAGCGCGTCGAGGAATCGACCCGCGATGTGCTGGATCCGCGTGGGGAAGCGATTGAGATGCCGGCGCAGCCGTTCGTCCACGCTTGGGCTGAAGATGACGGCCAGCGCGAACACGCACGCCGCTGCCACGACGGCCAGTCCCCAGACGAGCTGACGATTCTCGAGCACGGCCGGCATCAGCGCGAAGCCCACGAGCGCGCCAATGAGGATCGACACGACGCCGAGTAGCCGGTCCATCACGACCGAGGCGACCGCCGTCGACGACGGCACGCCGTCCTGCGCGAGGCTCCAGGCGCGCACCGCGTCGGCGCCGACCGTGGACGGGAGAAACGTTCCCGCGAACGTGCTGACGAAGAAGATGCGGACGAGCTCAGTGACCGGCGGTCGCTCGGGCACGGCGCGCAGCAGCACGATCGATCGATACGCGTTGAGCGCGCGATCCAGAACGACCGTCGAACACGCCGCGGCGATCCACGGCCACGCCGCACCGGCCAGCGCCGTTCGCAGCGCGTGCCAGTCGACGTGACGGACCGACAGCCACGTCAGGCCAATCGCGACGACGAGTCGCAGCAGGGTGGAGCGATGTCCGCGGCCGGCGGGCAGATCGGGATCCTCAGCGGACCGGGTCCGGCAAGGTCTCCTGGTGGCGCGCCGGGTCGTGCTTCACCTGGTAGGCGCGCCGGAGGAACTTCACGTAGGGCACCACCTGTTTCATGGCGCCGACGTTCACCTGACAGGGGCTGAGGCAGGTCGGGCAGGTGTCGTGCTTGAGGCGCTCGCGGCCCTCGAGGTTCGTGGCCTGGTAGTACAGCTCCGCGGCCGGCGTGTCGAGCACGTTGCCGATCTTCGCCGAGTTCTCGCAGTAGAACAGATCGCCGTTCGGATTGAGCAGCAGGCCCTGGCGCTGGAACGGGCAGGGCATCGTGCGGTGATAGCCGTTGGCGATCATGTCCGCGTAGTGCAGATAGGTGAACGCCTGGCCGCTCAGGATCGATTCCTCGGCCACGCGGTCGAGGAAGAACTTGCGCATGAACTCTTCTTCGCGCGTGCCGAATCCGATCGTCGACTGGAGCTCGCGGTTGTGGAGCATATTGTCCGTGAACCGCAGCATGTTGAAGACGATGTCGAGGCCCCTCGCCCGCGCCCACTCGTGGATGTGCGCGGCGTCGTCGAGGTTCTTCGCGAAGATCGTTGACGCGAGGCCGAACTGGAAGTGCGGCGAGCGCGCGGCGAGCGCCTGCATCGCCTCGATGGTTTCCGACGCTTTCTCGAACCCGCGCGCGACGTGGCGCACTTGATTGTGAACGTCGCCGATGCCGTCGAGCGAGACGCGCACGCTCAGGAGCACGTCGTGCTGGCGGCAGAACTCGACGATGCGCGTGAGCATCGGGATGCCGCGCTTGGGGGTGAGCCCAGTCGTGTTGATGCCGAGCTTGCGCATCCGCGGCAGCCGGCTGTGGAACAGCTCCACCATCTCCGGCAGGTCGTTGCGCGTCGTCGGCTCGCCGCCCGAGATGTTGAGGTTCTCGACCGCGTGCCAGAACTCGCCGTCCACGACCGTCGACAACTGGTCGAGCGTGAGGTCCTCTTTCCGGTTGCCCCACTTCCAGTTGTTGCACATCTCGCAGCGGGCGTCGCACACCCACGTGCAATTGAAGATGAACACCGTCGGCCGGATCGCCTTGACCTTCGCCACGGCGGTCTGGACGAGATCCCGCGGAATGCCGGCGGCCG
>CALFMR010000423.1 GCA_937880585.1 uncultured Acidobacteriota bacterium | reverse complement strand
GACCGGCAGCATCCGCCGCCACAGCTCGCGGATCGCCCGCCGATTCACCAGCAGCACGTACGCGTTGAGCACGACCTCGATCGGGACGAGCGCCGGGTTGAGAACGCGATTGGTGAGGAACAGCAGCGCGACCGGGACGGTGATCGACGAGAACCCGTACCCCAGCGCGCCGTTGACGATGGCGGCGCCGAAGGTGAGCAGGATCAGGGCGATCGACTGAGAGGACATCAACGACTCGTCCCTCGCAGGGAACCCCTCATGGTATCCCAGCCGTCCGCGCCCTCGCGCCGACGACGTGCGAGCGGCGCGAAGTCAGCCGATGGCCTGGACGAGGACGTCGAGCGCGGTCGCGAACGCGTGTCGCGAGGCCGAGGCGTGATAGGACGGACGGTTGTCGTTGAAGAACGCGTGTCCGGCACCTTCGTACATCTGGACCTCGAACGGCCGGCCGGCGTCGCGCATCGCCGTCTCGAACGGTGCGATCGTCGGATTCACGTGCGCGTCGTTCGCCCCGTAGAAGCCGACGATGTGGCCCGCGTGCGCCGCTTCGGCCGGCGCGGGCGACGATCCGTAGAAGACGAGCGAGACGGCGACCGCCGGTTCGCGGCACCCGACGAGCGCCGACACCGCGCCGCCCATGCAGAAACCGATCGTCGCAATTTTCGCGCCGCGTGTACGCGGCTGCGTCTCCTGAAGATATGCCAGCGCGGCGTGCGCGGCCGGCAGATGCTGCTCGGCGGCGAGCGGTCCGCCAGGCGAGAACAGCGAACCGAGTGTCTCGTCGATGCGCGCGGCGGCTTCCGCGCCGAACGCGGCTTCGGCGTGTGCGCGCGCCGCGGGATCGCGCCACGAACCCGACGGCAGGCTGTTGAGAAGCGCTTGCGCTTCGGCGAGGCGCGGCCGCTCCAACCCCGCCCGGCGTTGGCCGTGTCGCGCAAAGAGATCGGGCGCGAGCACGGCGTAGCCCGCGCGCGCGAATCGGCGCGTGACGTCCTCGATGTGCGCGTCGACGCCCCACGCCTCCTGGAACAGGATGAGCCCCGGCAGCGGCGCTGCGGCTCGATCGATCGCCGCGAAATATCCGGACCACTCGCCCTCCGCTCCGTAGCGGACCCACTCGGTGTTGAGCGCCATCGCGACCTCCCGCGCGCGTTCACTCTACACCCGCGTCCCGCGGAACCCGGCGCGGGGTGACCCCTTCACGGCCGGACTGCTCTATACTTGGCGCGGGAGTTTCCCGATGAGGATGAGTCAGTGGAGGTCGCCCCGGCGCGGTGTACGTGTGGGAGTCTGGACGTGCGCGGTCGTCGTGGCCGCCAGCACGCTGGCGTTCGCGGATCCGACATCGCGGACGGTGTGCGTCACGGCCATGGGGAAAGACGGCGGGGAGCTCTCCGCGCTGGCGCCGGCCGACTTCACACTGAAGGAAGGCGGGAAGGAGCGCCAGATCGTCAGCGTCACGCCGCTCGCCACGCCGCTGCAGGTCGCGCTCGTTGTCGAGAACGGGCTCACCGGTGACAACTCGGTGCGCGTGTCGATGGGCCATCTCATCCAGCACCTGAACGGCCGTGCCGACGTCGCGCTCGTCACGGTGAGCCAGCGCGCGGTGACGAACGTCGACTTCACGCGCGACGGCAACGCGCTCATCGCCGGCATCAATCAGCTCGGTCTCTATTCGCCGACGCAGGAAGACAACCTGCCCGAGGGCCTGTACGATGTCGCGCAGTTGCTCGCCAAGCGTCCGGGCGATCGGCACGTCATCGTGACCATGGCCATCGACGGTCAGCAGGCGAGTGCCATGCCGGCCCAGCAGATCCTCGACGGCATCCGCGACAGCGGCATCGCGCTCTACGCGATCACGCTTCCGGGCCGCACGGTGGCGACCGACGTCGGGTCGCTCAGCGATCAGTCGGCGCGCAGCCAGGTGCTCGGCGATGGATCGAAGCAGTCAGGCGGCCGCCGCCAGGAAGTGCCGTCGACGATGGGGATGCCGAAGGTCATGGACGAGTTCATGCAGGAGCTCGATCACCAGTACGTGATCACCTACACGTTGCCTGACGGCGTCAAGCCGTCGAACCGGCTCGACGTCTCGCTGAAACGCAAGGACGCCGTGCTGCGCGCGCCGACGCGCATTCCTGAATAGCGGGCGGCGAGGCCGCCATGACACGTCTCGGGATCCTGACCGCCGGCGGCGATACCCCTGCGCTCAACGCCACGCTCTACGGCGCCGTCCGGCGCGCCAATGCGCTGCAGGTCGAGGTCTACGGGTTCATCAAGGGCTTCAACAGCCTGTTCAACCCGCGCGTGCCTCACGTCCATCTCAACCCGCTCTTCCAGGACATTCCCGAGTTGGATCCGGAGCTCGGCGGCACGATCCTCGCCGCCTCGCGCGACTATCTCGATCCGAACGAGACCGATGTCGTCCGCCAGGTGTGCGATCGGCTGCAGCGCCTGAAGATCGACGGGCTCATCTGCGTCGGCGGTGACGGCACGATGAACGCCATGCAGCCGCTGTGCGAGTCGCTGCCCGTCGTGCTCGCGCCGAAGACGATCGACAACGACCTGGGGCTCAACTACCGCGGCGAGCCGGATGACTGGGATCTCGACGAAGGTGAGGCCCCCGCACGACGGCGCTATCGGCACACGGGCGTCACACACCCCGTGCTCGATCTCGAGCAGCTCGTCAACTACGTCACGCCGGGTTTCGCGACGGCCGTCTACGTGGCGGCCAGCGGCATCGAGCGCGTGCGCACGACGGCCGAGAGTCACCGCCGCATCGCCATTGTCGAGGTGATGGGCCGGCACTCGGGTTTCATCGCGCTGGGCTCGTCGTACGGCCAACCGGACATCGTCCTCATCCCGGAGTGTCCGATCAACCTCGATCGCATCGTCGAGCGCGTGCGCGCCCTCTATCAGGTGCAGAAGAACGTCGTCATCGTGTGCGGCGAGGGCATCGTCGACGAGACGGGACGCGAGCTGGGCGCCGAGAGCAAGACGACCGATCCGTCCGGCAACACGATCCTCGGCGGTGCGGCCGAAGCGCTGCGCTACCGACTCGCCGAACGGCTCGGTGACAAGTACTTCCGCGACTTCCGCCGCGGATCGACCGCGCGCGAAGTGATCTTCACGAGAAAAGTCGGCCACACGCAGCGCGGCGGCCGGCCGCTCTTGTTCGATCGCACGCACGCGGCAGGCCTCGGCGCCAAGGCAGTCGATCTGCTCGTCTCGGGCCGCACGAACGAAGTCGCGACGCTCCAGTGGAGCCACGACCGCGGCTTCTTCCTCGATTCCTGTCCCGGGGACGGATTTCGCGATCGCTGGGGCCATATTCATGCGCGGCAGGTCCATCCCTCCTTTTATGATGAGGAGGCGATGAAAGCGTCGGCCGCCGGAGCCGAGTATCTGCTGCACATCTTCACCGGCGCCATCGGACACGACGACGTCGCGGCGATCCGCACGACGACGTTCGCGCCGGGAAACATCCTGCAGCCGTACCACTCGCCGAACGTCGACATCGGGCGGCGGATCCAGTACCTGGACTGAGCGCCTCCGCGCTTCGGGTTCATTCGGTCTCTCCGCTTTCTGCGCGCACGTCGTGCCGCCTGGCCGGAGGCGCCGTCCGCGCGCGCCACCACACGTTCACCCTGCCCGCAGGCTTGCGCGAGCCGTGGGCGTCACGCTTCGCGTTCGAAGAAGGAGTCACGAATGATGAACGCCGAGATGTTCCTGGGAGTCCACCTCCGCACCTGGTTGACGGCTGCCGTCGTGTTGGTCGCGGCCATCGTCGGCGACCTCGTGCTGCGCGCGTGGACACGGCGCCGCGCCGCGCACGCCGCCGAGGCCCCGGTTGCGGCCGTCCAGCCGCGGTCTCTCCGCCACTGGATCGATCACCTCGTGACGGCGTCGCTCGGTCCGTTGTCGTTCCTGCTCTGGATCTACGCGCCGTACGCGGCCGTCTCGCTGATGTTGGCCGACGCATCCGCCTCGGGCGCATCCGTGGGGCCGGCTGTCGCGGCTGCACGCTGGCTGCGCGACCTCGCGACGATCGGCGCGCTCTGCTGGTTGCTCGCCCGCATCGGGCGTGTCATCGAAGCGCGGCTGGTCGGGCTCGCCACGCGGAGCGAGAACGCGTGGGACGACATCGCGATGCCGCTCGCCGGCAAGGCCGTGCGGCTCGCGCTGCCGCTCGTCGCGATCATCCTCTACGCGCCGGTGCTCGCCGTGTCGCCGAACCTGCAGGCGCTCTTCAGCCGCGTCGTCTCGATCCTGCTCATCGGTACGGTCGCGGTGATCCTGCTGCAGCTCGTCGACACGCTCGCGACGCTCGTGCTCGCGCGATACCGCATCGACGTCAGTGACAACCTGCAGGCGCGCGCCGTGTACACGCAGGTAACCGTGCTCAAGAAAGTCACGGTTGCCGTCATCGTGGTGTTCACGGCGGCGTCCATGCTGATGGTGTTCGACTCGGTGCGCCAGTTCGGCACGAGCATCCTGGCGTCGGCCGGCATTGCGGGCGTCATCGTCGGCTTCGCCGCGCAGCGCAGCATCGCCACGCTCGTCGCCGGCTTCCAGATCGCGATGACCCAGCCCATCCGCATCGACGACGTCGTCATCGTCGAAGGGGAGTGGGGCCGCATCGAGGACATCACGTTGACGTACGTCATCGTACGGATCTGGGATCTGCGGCGGCTCGTCGTGCCAATCACGTACTTCATCGAGCAGCCGTTCCAGAACTGGACGCGGACGTCGTCGAGCCTGCTCGCGACGGTCTATCTCTACACCGACTACGGCGTGCCGCTCGAGCCGCTGCGCGCGGAGCTGACGCGCATCCTCGAGGCGTCGACGCGTTGGGATCGCAAGGTCAACGTGCTCCAGGTGACCGACGCCAAGGAGCGGACGATCGAGCTTCGCGCGCTCGCGAGCGCGGCCGATGCGTCGCTCGCCTGGGATCTGCGGTGCGAGGTGCGCGAGAAGCTGATCGACTTCCTCCAGACGCATTACCCGGCGAGTCTGCCGCGCGTACGCGCTGAGCTGCACGAGGTTGCGGCCGGGGCGTAGAGGTGCGCGGCGCGTCAGCGCGCGACGTGCTCGCCGCGACGAATCTTCTCGACCAGGTCGTGACCGATGACCGATTGCAGGCGCGACCAGAACGCGGGGTCGCGGCGCCGGAGCTCGTGCAGCGCGTCGACGGGCCAGCGCATGAGCTCGACCGAGCCGATCGCGTCGACGTCCGCGTTGGCGCGATCGCCGGTGAGCAGGCTCATCTCGGCCACGAAGAAGCCGGCCGGCAGATCCGCCACGGGCTGGCGATCGCGGCTGACGCGCACCATGCCGTCGATGAGGAAGTAGAGCGCGTCGGGCTGTTCACCGGCGCGGGCGAGCGGCGCGTCGGCCACGCGCTCGCGTCGACCATTCCGCCACCAGCGCAGGAATTCGGGCGGTGTCAGGGCCGCGAAATGCCGGTCGTAGAGCAGTCGGAGATCGTCGGGCAGCACGACCGCGCGCCGTTCGCGGAGGATCTGGACGACCATGGTCACGTTGATAACGACGAACGTCGCGTTCCACGCCGAGAGCAGCGGGACGCCGTTGCGCCACGTGTAGGTGACGACGATGGATTGCGCGACGACGAGCAGGCCGCGAAGGTAGAGCACATCGCGCGCGAGGAACGCGCAGAGCATCAGGACGTAGGCGACGTTCACGAAGACAGTGAGCATGCGCGACCCGTGAGGAGGACCGGCGGCGAGCCTCTCCAGGCGCTGGACGAGGGCCGCAGCAAATCGCGCGATAATACGGGTCGTTTCGCCGGCTGGCAAGGCCTCGCCGTGGGGCAACGTCGAACTCTGAACTTCGAAGAGACGCGGCGCCTGGGGCGCATCTGAATCTTGGAATGGGCCCTCTGTGGCGCCCTGGGCCTTCAGGCCCAGGGCGCCTGGAATTCAAATCGAAGTCGTCTCGATCCATGCCATTCACGCCAAAGGATCGCTCCATGCGCGCGCACTGGTTTCAGCACGTTCCCTTCGAAGGCCTCGGCAGCATCGACTCCTGGCTCCGCGAGGCGGGCGCCGAGGTGACGTCGACGAAGTTCTTCGAGGACGATCCGATCCTTCCGCGACAGGGCGACGTCGACGTGCTCGTCATCATGGGCGGTCCGATGAGCGTGAACGACGAGTCGCCGCTCACCTGGCTCGCCGACGAGAAGCGATTCGTTCGGAAGGCAATCGAGCGCGGCACGGCGGTGCTCGGTGTCTGTCTGGGCGCGCAGCTCATTGCCAGTGCGCTCGGCGCGGAGGTCTATGCCAACGCAGAGCGTGAGATCGGTTGGCTGCCGATCGCCGGCCTCGGCAGCGATCCGGCGCTTCCCTCGTGGGCGGCGGCCGGACGTGAGACGACCGTGTTCCACTGGCATGGCGAGACGTTCGACCTGCCGCCCGACGCCGAGCCTCTGGCTCGAAGCGCCGCGTGCGAGCATCAGGCGTTCCGTATCGGCCGACACGTCATCGGCTTGCAGTTTCATCTGGAGACGACGGCCGCGAGCGCCCACGCGATCGTCACGAACTGCCGCGCGGATCTCGCGCCCGCGCGCTACGTGCAGTCCGAGTCCGACATCCTCGCCGCCGATGCCGCACGTTACGCGTCCATCAATGCATTGATGGCGGAGACGCTCGGCTACCTCCTCGGCGGAACGTCGAACTGACACGCGCGTGCGCCCCGCGCCATGTCCGCGCCCGCCGATGGCTCAGATCCGCCGCAGCAGATCGCGCGTGTAGGTCACGCACGTTTCCAGGTCCTCGATACGCTGCTGGCCCGCGGTCTTCCCCGGTGCGCGCGGTGTCGCCGGCTTCGGCGTGCCCTTTTCGGCGAGAGCCAGGAAGCGCGCGAATTCCCACGCCGGCATCTTGCGCCAGTTGTCCCAGAACGCCGGGTCATAGATGTGATGAATGCGCGGCCGTCCCGAGACGAGGTTTTCGAAGATGAGCGGCATGCCCGGCTTCGCCTGGATGAACTTGCGCACCCAGCCGTCGATGTCGACGTTGCCGTCGCCCATGTTCACCCACCGCACCGCGATGCCCTCGGGCACCATCCAGACCGCGCTGTCGCGGACGTGGCACGTCTCGGTGTAGTCGATCAGCATCTCGAGCGTCATCTGCGGGTCTTCGAGCATCCACGTGGGATTGCCCGAGTCGAGACAGACGCCCATCACGTCGGGGCCGACCGCCTCGATCATCGCCTTCAACTCGCGCGCCTGGAGATCGCCTCCATGATTCTCGACCGCCAGCTTCACGCCCGAGTCGACGATGCGCGAGCGCACCGGGCGGATGGCGGCGACCATGTCGTCGATGTGCTTGTCGATCTGCGGACGCTCCGGATCGAGGCCGAGGATGCACCGGAAGCACGTGGCGCCGAAGATCTTCGTCGCGTTGATCGCGCGCGTGACCTGCTGCTCGACGCTGCCGAGATCGGGTTTGAACGAGCGCGAGCTGGGGCAGAGCGACCCATAGGCCAGCTGCAGTTTGATGCCGAGCTTGTCGGCGTGCTCGCGCACCTGCCGAATCGCGCCGTCGTCTTCGAGCACGGCTTCGGGCAGCGAGATCATCGCCCAGGTGAGTTTGATCGAGGCGAGATAGTCGAGAAATGTCGTGGCGGTGAAGTTGTTGCCGCTGACACTGCCGTCAATCGAACCGAGCTCGACGGCCGATGCCTGCAACGCGAACGGCCGAGCCGCGTACAGGGCCGCTGCGGCCGTGCCCAGCATGAATGTGCGTCGATCCATGTGATGACCTCCGAGCATGGCGCCGAGGGAGCGGCCGTGCGTGCATGACGTTGCCTCCGTTGCCGGCCGGTCGTCAACGTCGAGTTTCGCGCGTGCGTCCCGAGCGCTCTTGACGCGCGATCGCTTGAATGTATACGTTGTAGACATGGCGCCATCTCCTTCTCCCCTCGGCGAGTTCGAAGTCATCGTGCTCATGGCCGTCCTGCACCTGCAGGGCGGTGCGTTCGGGTCCGCCATCCGCGCCGAGATCGAAGCGCGATCCGGCCGTCGCGCCGCGCGCGGGGCCGTGTACATCACGCTCGATCGGCTCGAGGACAAGGGGCTGCTGGCCTCGAAGCTCGAGGCGGGAACGGCGAGCCGCGGCGGCCGGCCGCGGCGTCTGTTCCGCGTCACCGCCGCGGGCGTCAAGGCCGTGAAGCAGTCGGTTGCGCTCGTCGCGCGGATGCACAAAGGCCTCGAGCCGTTGCTCGGCGACCTCGCGTGACGCCGGCCCTCTGGCCCCTCGTCGAGCGGTTCGTTGGCCGACGAGTGCCGCCGGCCCGGCTCGAACCGGTGCTCGGCGACTTGCTCGAAGAGTTCGATGACCATGTGCGCCGGCGCGGCCGCATCGGCGCGGAACTGTGGCTGATTCGGGAAGGCTGGTCGATCGCCGCGGCGTATCGTCGCCGGTCGCCCGCGACCGCGGCATCCTCGAGGACGCTCATGGACACACTGCGAGCAGACGTCATTCACGCCTGGCGCGCGATGCGCGCGCGGCCCGCCGCGGCGCTGGCCACGATTGCCGTGCTCGCGCTCGGCATCGGTCTCGTCTCGGCGATGTTCGCGCTCGCCGATCCCTAA
>CALFMR010000422.1 GCA_937880585.1 uncultured Acidobacteriota bacterium | reverse complement strand
CCGCGTGTCCGGTCCCGCCGTCGTGTCCCGCGGTGGGTACTCGATGGACTGATCGCTGGCGCCGGCTGCTAGGCTGAAGGCATGACCGACAACCGCACTGCCCTCGATCGCTATGACTACTATCGAGGATCGAAGCCGCTCGGCGATCGCTGGGCGCTGAAGCGAGGCGCGCTGACGCTGCGCTGCGCCCTCGCCACGCACCGCCTGGGGTGGGAGCTGCGGCTGACGAGCGGCGCGAGCTTTTCGCGCACGCAGATCTGCAAGACCGAGGCGGACGTCTCGACCACCGCCGACGCCTGGCGGGAGGAAGCGTTGAAGCAGGGCTGGCAGGAGGTGTGAACCGCCGAGGCGGTCGTCGACTCCTCGTCGTCGCAGACAGAGGACGCAAACCGCGCCCCTCGCATACCATGGGCGCGCCATGGCGGGTGAGCCCGTTCCGGACGGCAACTATCCCGCACGCCTTCCGCTGCTCGCGGCGGCAGCCGCCTGCGTGCTGTCGGCCGTTCTGTTCTTCCTGGGTACGGGCCTTCATCCGATCTGGTGGATGACGTGGCTCGCGCCGCTGCCGCCGCTCGTCGTCGCGCCGCGTGTGTCGGGCCGCCGCGCGTTCCTCATCGGCGCCGTGGCGTGGTTCGTAGGTGCGTCCAATCTGTGGCGCTATCTCGGCATCGTCGTCCAGGTGCCGATGCTCCTCGTCGTCATCGCGAGCGCCCTGCCCGCGTGCGTGTTCGGCGCCGCGATCCTGCTTCATCGTCGATACCTGCATCGCCGTCGCCCGTGGTCCGCGACGTTCGTCGTGCCGGCGCTGTGGGTGACGTTCGAGTACGCCTACGCTGCGGTCTCGCCGCACGGTACCTTCGGCGCGCTCGCGTATTCGCAGATGGACTGGCTGCCCATCGTTCAAGTCGCGTCGGTCGCCGGTCCGTGGGGCATCGATGCGTGCCTGCTGTCGTTCCCGGCCGCAATCGCGACGTGGATCAACGCGCGCGACCGGCGACGCGCGACGTCGCAGGCCGTGGTCGTCGCCGTGGTACTGGCCGTCGCGCTCGTTTGGGGGTGGCGACGCACGATAGAGTCGCCGGCCCGCGATGGACACGCGGTCCGCGTCGCGCTCGTCGCGTCGGATCTTCCTGCGAACCGGTTTCCGGCGACCGATGAACTGTCACTGGCGCTCATTCGCCAGTACACGGATCAGATCGGTCGTCTTGCCTCGAGGCTGAAGGACGACGCGCCAGCCGGAACGGACACCGCCATCGTCCTGCCGGAGAAGATCGGCATCCTGTCCGATCGCGCCGTCCCCGAGATGGACGCCATGCTGCAGCGCACCGCCACGGAGAGCGACGCGACCGTCGTCGCAGGGATCGACCGCGGCAGCGCGACCGTCCGCCGGAACGAGGCGCGCGTCTACGCGCCTGGTGCGGCATCGGTGATGGTCTACGACAAGCACCATCTCATCCCCGGGCTCGAGGCCGTCGATGAAGCCGGGACGTCGCGCCTGATCGTGAGCCGGTCGTCGGGCGACTGGGGAGTCGAGATCTGCAAGGACATGGACTTTCCGGCACTCGCCCGTGAGTACGCGCGCGACGGGATTGCGCTGCTCCTCGTGCCGGCCTGGGATTTCGACGTCGACGGCTGGCTGCACAGCCGCATGGCGATCCTGCGCGGCGTCGAAGGCGGCTTCGCCATTGCGCGCGCTGCCAAGCAGGGGCGACTCAGCGTTACTGACGCACGCGGACGCGTCGTCGCGGAAGCCGCAAGCGACGTCGCCCCGTTCGCGACGCTCGTGACGACGGTGCACGCCGCGCACGAGGCGACGATCTATGCGCGATTCGGCAACTGGTTCGCGTGGCTGAGCCTGATCGTTCTCGCTGGGATTGCAGTGCGAGATGTCGTCATGCGCCCGCGCCGTCGCGCATCGTGAACATTCAGCGCGAGAGCGAGAACGGAGCGCACCGCAGGCGCGCGGCGTGTCACGAGACGCGTCTACCGCGCGCGCCACGCCATGGCGTAGATCTCCTGCGTGCCCGCGTCGCGCGTGATGATCGGATCGCCGTCAGGCGTCAGACCGAACTCGAGTCCCGCGAGTCGCCCGGACATGCGGATGCCCCGCAGGTCGGCGACCTGTTCGACGAGGCGGTCGGCCACGCGCACGCGCATCACGGCTGGCTGCGAGCCGTACCGCAGGTAGTAGACCCAGCGGCTGTCGCCGCTCCAGCGCACCGATCCCCAGCCTTGCGTGAGCGGGCTCCAGATGTGCGTCGCGAGATCGCCGACGAGGATGCGCTGGTGATCGAGACCGAACGCCGCCACGTACGTGCCGTCCGGCGACCATTGCGGCGCGAACAATCCTTCCGAGCCCGGCACCGTCTCGATCGCGCCACTGTCGACATGGAGGATGTGCACCGCCACGTGATCCGGACGATCGAGGAAGAAGGGGAAGTCGCTGTACATGATCGACGTGCCATCGGGCGACCAGCTCGGCTGCATTTCGCCGCCTCCAGATGGCAGGGGCCTGGGCGGCCCGCCGCGAGCTGGAATGAGAAAGATGTGGCGGCGCTGCCGGTCGTCGTCGCTTCCGAAGACCGCGATGTGCCGTCCGTCGGGAGACCATCTCGAGAGCATGGCCTCGACCGGCGGAAACGACAGCTGCGTTCGCTCGCTGCCGTCCGGCCGGCTTCGCCACAGCGTGCCTTCCGGGTACGACTCGTACAGCAGCCACTGGCCGTCGCGGGAGAAATCGACGAAGTCCGCCGAGAGGCCGCCGAGGTACGGCACGAACTGGCCGATCCGCCGATCGAAGCGCTGCAGCTCGCCGCGCGCGTCCTGGCCGATCACGTAGAGCGTGCGTCCGTCGGGGCTGAACGCCGGCGCGAGCGAACTCAGTTGGCCGGCGGTCACGCGCGCGGGCTCATCCGCGCGCGCGAAGAGTGAGCGCATCCAGCCGTCGCGGCCCGGGATCCACCAGATGTCCGAGCGCCCGCGCGCGGTGACTTGAAAGACGAAGTCCGCACCGTCGGGACTCCAGGTGCCGCAGCAGACGTCGACGCGCTCGCCGGCGAGGGCATCCGGCGGACGCCACGCCGGCAACAAAGGGCGCAGGCCGCGGCCATCGGCTGCGATCTCCCACAGCGCGCTGGTCGAGCGCGCGATGTCCATGATCGTCAATCGAAGGCGTGTGCCGTCGGGCGACCAGCGCGGATGCCAGCCGTTTCCCGGGAGCGAGGCCAGACGCTTCGATCCGCTCCCATCGCCGTTCGCCATGAACAGTTCGCGCCCGCGCACGTACGCAAGGCGTTGCCCATCTGGAGACCAGGCGGCGTCCCAGGCGGTAATGGTGTCGAGACGCCGCGGCGTGCCCGTGGGAAACGGTACGATCCACAGCGGCGATGCACCTGGATCGACACCGCTCGACACGAGAAAGGCCGAACGCGCGCGTGACACGTCGACGAGCGACGGGAGATCGATTGGCATCGCGACGCGGTCGGTGTCGCTACCGGCCGCCGACGCCTCGGTGACCGCCGGTGCGTCGGACGATCCTTCCGTGAAATAGACGCGCGCGCCGTCGGAGAACAACGCGGCGTCCGGGCCGCCGAGCTGCTCCATGTGGACACGCTTGATCCCGCCGTCGTGCGTGATCCGCGTGAAGCCGGACACGGTCGGTGGCGAAGGGATCTCACGCCACCATTCGACGCCTCCCGCGAGCACCACGACCGCGACCGCCGCGACGCTCCACGCCACGCGGGCCCGTGACGACAGCCGCCACGCGCGCCCGCTGGAACTGGCGACGGTCGAGGGTGCTGGGATCGATTCGACGTCGGCGCCCGAGGTGGCAGGCGCTGGTGCAACGGCATCTCGAGACAACGGAGCGACGGTGCGTACGGGAACGGTCAAGCGGTAGCCGCGCTTCGAGAGCGTTTGAATGTAATCGTCGCCCGCCGGCGTGCGCCCGAGCTCGCGGCGCAACAGGAAGATGTTCTGGGTGAGATTGCCTTCCTCGACGAAGCTGTCGGGCCACACCGCCTCGAGCAGCGCCTGTTTGCTGACGACGGCACCGCCGTGCTCGACCAGCGTGAGGAGCGTCTTCAGAGCCTTGGGAGGAACGGACAGGACCCGCCCCTCGACGGACAGCACCATGCGCGTCGCGTCGAGAAGGTAGGGTCCGAACGCGTACAAGAGCTCGTCGCTCAACGGCTTGGCCGCCTGTGAGAAAAACCTGAGAAAAATTTGAGCGTCGACTTGAGGACGTGCTCATCACTTGCGGCTAGTGTCACCGCGCGAGGCGGTCGTCGCCCGCAATGGCCGGGAAAGGACGTCCTCATGAGCTTGGCTTCGCAGGCCGCAGACCGCGGCACCACTCCCTCGGCCCCGACGCGACGCGTCGGGGCGGCGACCAGACGTCGCGCTGACGATCGCTTCTTTTCAGCGATGGCGATCTTCAGCATCGGCGCCGTGTTTCTGGGGTTCGCCCGCACCTATTATCTGGCCGGAATCTACCACGCACACCTTCGTGACGCGCTCATCGCGGTCCACGGCGCCGCGTTCACCGCCTGGATCGTGCTGTTCGCCTTGCAGACGGGCCTCGTGGCGCGCCGGCGCGTCGCGCAGCATCGGCGGCTCGGCGTCTTCGGGGCCGTGCTGGCGGTCGCCATGATCGGCCTCGGTCTGACCGCCGCAACCGAGTCGCTCGCGCTCGGCTTCGCGCCGCCCGGCTTTCCGTTCGGCGCGCGCGTGTTCTACGTGAGGCCCGTCTTCGCCATCACCACCTTCGCCGTGCTCGTGGGCGCGGCACTGTGGGTGCGCTCGAACGCGGCCGCGCACAAACGGCTGATGCTGCTGGCCACGATCGCGCTGCTGGGGGCGGCCGTCGGCCGATGGCCCTTCGACATCATCCGCCGTGTGCCGCCCCTCATCAACGCCATCCTCGATCTGATGGTGATGTCCATCGCGGTGTTCGACTACAGCGTTCTCCGGCGCGTGCACCGCGCCACGATCGCCGGAGGCCTCTTCCTCATGGCGATGCTGCATGGGGCATTCTTCGTGGGCCTGTCGACGCC
>CALFMR010000421.1 GCA_937880585.1 uncultured Acidobacteriota bacterium | reverse complement strand
GCCAACAACACGCCGGTGGGCAACGGATCGCCGATTCTGCCGGGCACGCTCGGCCGTCGGGTCGATCGGCTCAGCGTACGCGGCGGCACGCTCGGCTATCTCGACTACAGCCATCCGATCTTCGAGGCGTTCAAGGATCCGCGCAACGGCAGCTTCGCCGACATTCGGTTCCTGCGCTACCGCACGCTCGCGCCTGCGCCGACCGACCACGTGCTGGCGCGTTACGACGACGGCGCGGCGGCGATGGTGGAGCGGCGAGTCGGTAGCGGGCGTGTGATCGCGTTCACGTCGACGATTGACGGTGACTGGAACGACTATCCGAAGCACGGCATGTTCGTGCCGATCATCCACGAGACGATGAAGTACCTCGCGCAGTACACCGCCCCGCAGGCGTGGTACACGGTCGGCCGGATGTTCGACATCGCGACGCCCATTGCCGCCATGGTGCAGCAGGGGCAGGTGTCGGGCGCCTCCGGCGCCGCGCGCGACACGGCGGGCGTCGTGGTCACGCCGGGCGGGCGGCAGGTGACGATTGGCGGCGGCGGATCGACGTCGATCGCGCTCGACGAAGCCGGCTTCTATGCCGTGCGGCTTCCAGGCATGGCGGCCGCGCGGCCGTACATCGTGGCCGTGAACACGGATCGAAACGAGTCCGATCTCGTCGCGCTCGCCCCGGCCGAGTTCCTGGCATCGGCGACCGGCCAGACCGCGACCGTGGCCGCCGGCGAGAGCTACGACCGTAACGCGAGCACGCCCGAGGACGTAGAGAAGAGGCAGTCGATCTGGTGGTATCTGCTGGTCGCCGGCCTCGCCGCGCTCCTCATCGAGACGGCCTGGTCGAACCGGCTGTCGCGACAGCGAACCCCGCGCACCGCGTGATGGCGGAGTGCTAATCTCGGATCAGTCGCAGGAGCCCACATGACCGAAGCACTGGACGGTCGGTCCGCGCGTCAGGAAGTCGTCGACGTCATCCGCAAGGTGCGCCGGCGCTGGCGGTCGAAGCTGCTCGTGCGCGGCGCGATTGTCGTCGTGGGCGGCGCGTTTGCCGCGCTCGTACTGGCGTCCTGGGCTCTTGCCGCGTACAAGTTCAGCCCCTGGTCGATCACGACGTTCCGCATCGCGCTCTTCGCGGTCGTCGGCGCGCTCGTCGCGTGGTGGGTGTTCAAGCCGCTGCGCCGGCGCGTCACGGATCTGCAGGTCGCGCTGTACGTCGAAGAACAGGAACCATCGCTCCAAGCCGCGATCCTCAGCGCTGTCGATGCTGGCGCGACCGGGACGGCGGCGTCGACGATGGCCGGTGTGCCGCCAGCGATCCTCGAGCGGCTCATCGAACAGGCCGTCGACCGGTGCCGGTCGATTGCGGGCGGCCGCGAGGTCGCGCGCGCGGCATTCAAGCGGCACGCGGTCGTGCTCGGCGCGATTGCCGCCGGCGCCGCGCTCCTGCTCGTCGTCGGGCCGCAGTTCCTGCGGCAGGGCGCATCGGCGCTGCTCATCCTCTCGCGCAATGCGGAAGCCGCGAGTCCCTACGCGATCAAGGTCGCGCCCGGCGACGTGACGGTGCCGCGCGGATCCGATCAGATCGTCAAAGCCACGCTCACCGGGTTCCAGTCCAACAACGTCGCCGTCATGGCGCGGGCCTCCGGCGAATCCGATTACAAGCGGCTGCCGCTCGTCGCCTCGTCGGCCGACGCGGCGTCGTTCGAGGGCATGCTCTTCAACGTCGGCGGTTCGACGAGCTATTACGTCGAGGCCGACGGCGTCCGCTCGCCGACCTACACGATGAACGTCGTCGAGCTGCCGGCAGTGGCGGGCCTCGAGCTCGAATACATCTATCCCGCCTACACCGGCCGCGCACCGGAGAAGGTCGAGTCGGCGGGCGACGTCGCCGCGCTCCGCGGCACCCAGGTGCGCGTCCACGTCAAGTCGACGATGACGACGCCCGGCGGATCGCTCACGCTGGATCCGGGGTCGCCGTCGCCGCTCACGTCTGCGACTGACGGCACGCTGTCGGGCACGTTCACGATCGCCGACGATGGGTTCTATCAGGTCGAGCTCATCGGTCCGCACGGCGAGCACGTGCCGGCCTCGCCGAAGTTCACGATCGACGCGATCGACGATCAGCCGCCGACCGTCTCGTTCGACAAGCCCAAGCGCGACGTCAAGGCGAGTCCCGTCGAAGAAGTTCCGCTGCAGGCGCGCGCCGACGACGACTTCGGCGTGAAGTCGCTGGATCTCATCTACTCGGTCAATGGCGGTCCGGAGAAGACCGTGTCGCTCTACGGCAAGGGCGCGAAGCCGATGCCGCAGGTGAGCGGCGGCCAGACGATGTATCTGGAGGAGATGGGCGTCAAGCCGGGCGACTTCGTCTCGTATTACGCCAAGGCGACCGACACCGACACGGTCAAGGGGCCGAAGACGGCGACGAGCGACATCTACTTCATCGAAGTGCGGCCGTTCGATCGCGAGTTCCACGCGAGCATGTCGCAGGGGCATAACGGCGGCGGCGGGATGAGCGGCGGAATGGGATCGCAGGCCGGCGCGATGTCCGAGCGCGAGCGCCAGATCATCGCGGCGACGTTCAACCTCGAGCGCGATCGCCCGAAGACTGCGCCCGACAAGTTCAAGGAAGACGCCGTGTTCGTCGGCCTGTCGCAGCGCAAGTTGCGTGAAGAAGTGGACGAGCTCGTCGGCCAGATGCGCGAGCGGCTCGGCAGCGGCGGGGGCGACGACCTTCAGCAGATCGCGGCGCTTCTGCCGAAGGCGTCGGCCGAGATGAAGGGCGCCGAGAGCCCGCTCGCCGACCAGAAGCCGAAGGACGCGCTCGCGCCCGAGCAGCGCGCGTTGAAGTTCCTCCAGGAGGCCGAGCAGCTCTACGAGTTGCAGGTGCAGCAGGGCGGTGGCGGTGGCGGCGGTGGAGGAGGCGGCGGCGACCAGATGGCGTCCGAGCTCGCGGATCTCTTCCAACTGCAGCTCGACCGCATGGCGAATCAGTACGAGACCGAGCAGCGCGCCGATCAGCAGAGCATGAATCAGCGCGTCGACGAGCTTGCCGATCGGCTGAACGAGCTCGCGCGTCGCCAGTTGCAGCAGGCCGATGAGATGGCTCGCGCGCGTGGGCAGCAGACGGCGTCGTCTGGCAGCGGTGCGGGGCAGCGCGCGCTGGCCGATCAGGTCGAGCAGGCCGCGCGACAGCTCGAGCAGCTCCGGCGCGAGGCCGAGCGGCAGGGGCAGACGCGGCAGGATCTGGCGGATGCGGAGCGGCGTCTGCAGGAATCGGCGAACGCCATGCGTCAGGCCGCGGCCAATGGGGCGAACGACGGCGGAGCACAAGCGCGACAGGCGGCCGAACGGCTGCAGGACGCCCAGCGTCTGCTCCAGCAGAATCAGCAGCAGGCGACCGGACAGAACGCGCGTGACGCGGCCGCGCGCGCGGACCAGCTCGTTCGACAGCAGCAGCAGATTGCCTCGGGCGTGCAGCAGGCCACGCGCGAGGCGCCGGGGGCCGCGCAGGATCAGGCCATGCGCCAGCTCGGCCAGCAGAAGGACGCGCTCGGCGCGGGCGTCGGTCAGCTCGAGCAGCAGCTCGATACGCTCGGCCAGCAGGCGCTATCGGCTGGGCAGCGCGATGCGGCGCGCAAGTTCCAGGAAGCCGCGAGCGCGATCCGCGATCGTCAGTTGAAGGAGATCATCGACTACTCGAAGCAGGCGATGCGCGGTGGTCCCGACATGGCCGGACCGGTCGAGAATCGCATCTCGTCGGACCTCACTCAGCTGCAGCAGCGCATCGGCGATGCGATGGGCGCCGCCGACCAGGCCGATCGCGACAAGGGCGAGGCCCAGGCCGCGCGTCAGGCTGCCGATTTGCTGCGCGGTATGTCCTCGCTCCAGGAGCAGATGAGCCAGCGGCTCGGGGATCAGCAGGGCCAGGGGCAGCAAGGACAGGGGCAGCAGGCGCAGGCTGGACAGCAAGGGCAACAGGGCCAGGGCCAGCAGGGGCAAGGGCAACAAGGTCAAGGGCAGCAGGGCCAGCAGGCGCAGAACGGCCAGCAAGGGCAGCAGGGGCAAGGCCAACAAGGGCAGGGCCAGGGACGAGGGCAGCAGGCGCAGGCAGGTCAACAAGGACAGCAGGGGCAGGGCGGCCAGCAGGGGCAACAGGGACGCGGCGAGGGACAGCCCGGGCAGGCCGGCGGCAATGGCGGCCGGCTCGGCCAGATGGCGAACGGCGGCGGGAATCCGCTCGGCAACATCGGCAACAACCCCGCGATCAACGGCCCGCTCGGCGATCTGCGCCAGCTTCGCGATCGTGCGGGACAGCTCTCGGCTGACGCCGAGGCGCTGCGCCGCCAACTGCAGGCCTCGGGCAACCAGCGTCAAGACCTGGCGACGATGGACGACGTGATTCGCGCGCTGCGCGCGCTCGACAGCCAGGGCCTCAAGACCGATCCGCGCGAGCTCGCCGATCTCTCGACCGCCGCGCTCGACAAGCTGCGCAAGCTCGAGTTCGAGCTGCGCAAGCGCACCGACACGACGAGTGACGAGCTCTATCTCTCGGGCGCTGACGACGCGCCGCCGCAGTACCGATCGCTCATCGACGAGTACTACCGCGCGCTGTCGAAGGGACAGGACGAGGCGAGAGCCGGCCGTCCATCAGGAAACTAGCAAGCCTCGAGGCGGATTGCGGAGCCTTCTGCGGAGCCCTGGGCCTTCAGGCCCAGGGAGACAAAAATTCGCGTAACTGGTTCCCCCTGGGCCTTCAGGCCCAGGGCTCCGCAGAAAGTCGTCTTCCTTCGCGAGCTTCGCGTCTTCGCGCGACCCGCCATCAGTCCCGCGCTACCATGTCCCGAAACATTGGCGTCATCTCGAGGTGGATACGCGTCTTCGCAGATGCGTGCCGCCATCGCCCCTGACGCGGAGCACACGGCATGTCACGAGAGCGGGTCCCTGAACCTCTGGCTGAGGCGTGGCCGGCGATGGCGAGGACCGCACTGCGGGTCGCCTTCGGTCTGATTTGGGTGGCCGATGCCGCCTTTACCTGGACGTCCGGCTTTGCGGTCCACTACGTCGGCTATCTGCACAACGCCGCCGACGGGCAGCCCGGCTGGCTGGCGTGGTGGTTCAACGCGTGGATTGCGATCGTCACGCCGCACGCGGATCTGTTCGTGTGGAGCACGCGGATCATCGAGACCGCGCTGGCCGCGGCGTTGGTGTTGGGGTTCGCGCGTAAGACCGTCTACGTGGTGGGCGCGCTGTTCAGCCTGCTGATCTGGAGCACGGCCGAAGGCTTCGGCGGGCCGTACACGGTCGGCGCCACCAACATGGGCGCCGGCATCGTCTACGTGCTGGTGTTCATCGCGCTGGCGGTGATCAACAGCGGATCGGGACCGAGTCCGTACAGCCTCGATTACTACATCGAGAAGCGCTGGCCCGGTTGGCGGTGGATTTCCGAATGGCGCCGAGATGCGCTGCCGGCCGCGGTGCACCCGGTTTCGTGGCGCGTGCAGGCGTCACCGCTCTTCGGTATTGCCGTGCTCGTGTTCTTCCTCAGCGCGAGCCTGCACAGCAGCCTGCACGTGCGGCCGCCG
>CALFMR010000420.1 GCA_937880585.1 uncultured Acidobacteriota bacterium | reverse complement strand
AGGTAGGATGGATCCCGTGCCCTGGGATCCGATGCACGACCTGCTCACCATGCAGGAGCGGCTCGAGAGCCTGTTCGGCCGCGCGACGCCGGGGTGGGTGCCGGCGGTCGATCTCGCGGAGCTCGACGACCGCTACGTGCTCACCGTCGAACTGCCCGGCCTCGACCGGAGCGACATCACGATCGATCACCAGGGCCAGGTCCTGACCGTGCGCGGCACGCGGCCCGCCGACAGCTCGTGTCCGGAGCGCTACCAGCAACTCGAGCGCGGCCAGGGGCCCTTCTCGCGCTCCTTCCGTTTTGCCATGCCCGTGGCCGTTGACGGTATCCACGCCGATCTCGCCGACGGCGTGCTCACCATCGTCATTCCCAAAGACGGAGAGCGCGGGCGCATTCCCATCGGGTGACGCCCATGAGCCTGAAACCTCTCGCCGTCGCCGGCAGCGTGATTCTCGTCGCCGGCTTCATCGGCGGCCTCGTCGTCGCCGGCCGCTTGTCGATGACCTCGCCGTCAGGTGCGGCGCCTGCCGCCGTCGAGGCGACGGGCGCCCAGGCGACGCCAGTCTCGCTCACGACCACGACGCCGACTCCGCTCCCGCTGCCCGCGGGCCTCCCGGATCTCTCGCCCGTCGCCGAAGCCGCGCTCAAAGCGGCCGCCAACATCACGTCGACGACGATCGTGCGGCGGCCGGCGGATCCGTTCGACCCGTGGTCCGTCTTCTACGGCGACCAGGTGCAGCAGGCGCAAAGCCTCGGCTCGGGCGTCGTCGTCTCGTCGGACGGCTACGTGCTCACGAACAAACACGTCATTGGCAGCGCGGGCGCGGAAGTGCGCGTCACGCTCGCCGACGGCCGCGACCGGCCCGCGAAGCTCGTCGGCATCGACGACGTGAGCGATCTCGCGGTGGTGAAGGTCGACGCGCACAACTTGCAGACGCTGCCATGGGGCGACTCAAGCAAACTGCGCGTCGCCGAGTGGGTGCTCGCCATCGGCAACCCGTTCCAGTTGAGCGGCACGGTCACGCTCGGCATCATCTCGACCGTCACGCGGTCGGGCGAACAGGTGGGATCGAGCCAGGACTTCATCCAGACGGACGCGGCCATCAACCCGGGCAATTCCGGCGGCGCGCTCGTCAACGCGCGTGGCGAGCTCGTCGGCATCAACACGATGATCTACTCCGAGACGGGCGGCTACCAGGGCATCGGCTTCGCCATCCCCGCCAACCTCGCGCACCGGATCATGGACGAGCTCGTGAAGAACGGGACCGTCGCGTGGGGCTCGATCGGCAACGTGACGTGGTTCACGATCGATCAAGGCGTCGCCGAGCGCTACGGCCTGAACGTGACGGGCGCCTACGTACGCAGCATCTCGCGCGCCGCGTCGGCTTACCGCGCCGGCCTCGAGCCGGGCGACATCGTCACAAGCGTCAATGGCCAGAAGGTGTCCGACGCCGACCAGATCAATCGCGTGGTCGTGCGGCAGCCGATCGGATCGACCGTCTCGCTCGGCATTGTCAAGCGCACCGGCGGCACGGCGACGATCAAAGTACCGGTCGTGAGCCGCGAGTCGCAGACGGTGCGACGACAGTAAGCAAGTTGGAAGTGTGAAGGACAGAAGCCATAAGTGGGTTCCAGGTTCCCCTCGGCCCTGAAGGGCCGGGGCTCCAAGGAATGTTGAGGCCGGGTCCGCTGTGGAGCGCGCTCGCGCCGCTCAAGGTGCGGCGCACCGAGGGCTCCACGGAATGTTGAGGCTGGACCCGCTGTGGAGCCCTGGGCCTTCAGGCCCAGGGGAACCATGAACCGCCTGCCCCGCGACTTTTACGACCGTCCGACGCTCGACGTCGCGCGTGATCTCATCGGTAAAGTTCTCGTCCACGAGACGCACGGCCGCCGAACGGCCGGGGTCATCGTCGAGACCGAGGCGTACATCGGCGAAAGCGATCCGGCCTGCCACGCGGCGCCGGGGCCGACCGAACGCAATCGGCCGCTCTACGGTCCTCCCGGCCACGCGGACGTTTATCTGAACTACGGCATCCACTATCTCGTGAACGCGGTGACCGAAGGGATCGGACATCCGGCCGCTGTGCTCGTACGCGCGCTGGCGCCGATCGAGGGGATGGATTTGATGCGCCGCCGGCGTGAACGCGTACGCAAACGCGCAGCCGCCGCACGCGCCGCGGCCGGCCACGGACACCTGCCGCGGAACGGCCGCGGGCCCATCGCCGACGCGGATCTCTGCCGCGGACCTGGGAATCTCACCGTCGCCTTGGGAATCGATCTCGCTCAGAACTTCGCGGACCTATCCGCCAGTCCGCTCGTCGTCGAAGACCACGGCATCCGCACGCCAGGCGTCGACTGGTCCTCCCGCATCGGCATCGTCGTCGGCACCGAACACAAGTGGCGCTGCGCGTGGAGCGGACACGAGAGCGTGTCCGGGAGTGGAAAGCGCGGGTCAAGCTAGAAGTGCGAAGCCAGAAGCCAGAAGTGGGTTCAGGACGACGGCGCCCGTCAACTTCTGACTTGATCCGCGCACTTCACCTCTAACTTCCCACGTGTTCCCTCGCCGCCGCGAGGACTCGGCGCAGGTGCTGGCCCGTGTGCGATGCCTTGACGGTCGCGATGTGTTCGGGCGTGCCTTCGGCGACGAGGTAGCCGCCGGCTTCGCCGCCCTCGGGGCCGAGGTCGACGATCCAGTCCGCGGTCTTGAGCACGTCGAGGTTGTGCTCGATGACGAGCAGGCTATGGCCGGCCTCGATCAATTTCCGGAACGCCGCTAAAAGCTTGACGATGTCGTCGAAGTGCAGGCCGGTGGTCGGCTCGTCGAGGACGTAGAGCATGCGATCGCCCGTGTGCGATCCGAGGTGCGCGGCGATCTTGATGCGCTGCGCTTCTCCGCCCGAGAGCGTCGTCGCCGGCTGGCCGAGCCGCAGGTAGCCGAGCCCGATCTCGTCGAGCACCTGCAGCCGGCGGATGACGCGCGGCGTCGCGGCAAAGAATGCCAGCGCCTCGTGTACCGTCAGCGCCAGCACCTGATCGATGTTCTTGTGGCGATAGCGGATGTCGAGCACC
>CALFMR010000419.1 GCA_937880585.1 uncultured Acidobacteriota bacterium | reverse complement strand
TTCCGAGCTAACGGCGAGACGCTCTCGCATCCGTTGAACGGCGATGCCAGCGAAGACCAGAGCAGTGTCAGTGCCGCGGTACGAGAATTACCGTCCTCGTAGCGCGAAGACGAGCCGAGTGGGCGCCAGCAATCGTCGTCAGAATACCACTCCGGAGATCCTCCTGCGAAGGGCGCTTTGGGCTGCCGGAGCTCGGTATCGCTTGCATCCTCCAGCGCTGATCGGCCGTCCCGACCTGGTAATCGCGAGACACCGTGTCGCGGTCTTCTGCGACGGTGATTTTTGGCATGGGCGTCAGTGGTCGAAGAGGAAGGGCAAGCTGGCCGAAGGCTGGAATGCGCCCTATTGGGTTGCGAAGATCGAACGGAATCGCCAACGGGACCGGCAGGTGGCGCGTGCTCTGCGATCGCTCGGCTGGACTGTCGTTCGCGTTTGGGAAAGCGATGTCCGGCGTGATCCCGCCGCGGCCGCGTCAAAAATCCTAGGCGCAATCGAGCCAACCTCGCCACTGAGATAGCGTTGATTCACCGACTTCAGCCTACATAGGCGGAAGCGAGGTCCCTTCTGGAGCTCCAGCAGCTGATCGATGACGTCGGTGCCAAGGGACCAGCAATCGTCTTCTGGCCTCTGGCCTCTGGCCTCTGGCCTCTGGCCTCTGGCCTCGAACTTCTAACTTGACCCGCGCCTTTCAGCATCCCCCAGCTCGAAAAACCCCATCGTCGCGTCCACTATCGCCGGCATCGAATCGACGAGCGTATGTCCGTCGTCGACGAGCCGCAGATCCGCGAGCGGGTGCGTGCGGGTCCAGCGCTCGACGACGGCCGGATCGACCGACTCGTCGCGACGGCCCTGGAAGACGAGCGCGGGAACGGCGAGCGGGAGCGTCGACGCGTCGTGACTGACGGCGTCTTCGTACAGCGCGAAGCCGACGTCGCGCTCTGTCTTGTCGCCGTAGTGATAGACGCGGAGGCGTCCGGTCTGCCGCCAGGCCTCGATGCCGTCTCGGCCGAGCTTGCGCAGACGGTTGGCGCCGAAGTCGAGCGCCGGGGCGAGCAGCACGAGTCGATCGACACGCGCGGGCCGGGACGCGGCGGCGTGGACGGCCACGAGGCCGCCGAGGCTCGACCCGATCAAAGCCACGGGCAACGCGGGCGCGTCGTCGACGGCGCGGCACGCCTGCTCGACCATGCGCGCGATCGTGAGCGTCTCGAACGACGGCTCGTTGAAATCCGGACAGGTCAAACCGACGCCGCGCGCGGCGAGCTCGCGCCGGAACACCTGCGCCTTCGTCGATCCCGGCGACGACGCGAAGCCGTGCAGGTAGACGACGTGGCCGACCCGTGTCACAAGAGGCGCTGGCAGCCGGGCCGGCACTTGCACGGGATGGTCGCTTCGCCGTCCGTGCAGTAGTCGTAGCTCAGCTCTTCGCCCGCGCGGATGTTGCGCGCGGCGCGGATCCAGATGGTGTGGCCGTCGATCTCGATGTAGCAGTTCGGCCGGCACGCGTGATTGATGAACCGCGCGACGTTGCCGCCAACCTCCGCGTCACGCACCCAGCGCCGGTTGACCGTGAAGCACCAGATCTCGCCGCGGGCCACCTGCTTCCGCTCACGCCGCGCGCTCTGCTTGTGCGTGATCAACTCGCCGGCGTAGTCGATGATGCGCGTGTTCTTGTTGATGTCGACTTTCGTATAGACGCCCCAGCCGGCAATCTTCGATCGACGACGGGACAGGGCGGACAGAGGGATAGGCACGATCCGGAGATTGTATCCGCCGTGTCATCTTCTTTGCAGGGGCGCGGGGCCCCACCCCCGCGCCCACGGCGCTTCGCCGCCCTCGCTACGCTCGTGTCATCTTCCTTGCAGTGGCGCGGGGCCCCACCCCCGCGCCTACGGCGCTTCGCCGCCCTCGCTACGCTCGGGGGCTCGCGGTGCCATCTTTAGTTCTGCCCCCTGATCCCTAATTCCCTGTCTCCGTCTCACTTCCGTCATCCAGCCGGCGCCGGTGATTGCGACGGCCCAGATCGTCGACGCGATCGTGCCGTCGCGGCGCGCGCGGGCCATGACCTCGGACATCGAGACGCGCGGGCCGCGGCCGAGCTCGAACTCGGCTTCACGCTGCAGATATTCGCGGGCGCCGCGCGAGAGATACAGCTCGTAGAACCCGCACCAGACGGCGACGCCGATGCAGAGCCAGATGAGAAGGATCGCGCGCCGAGTCACGAGCGAGCGTCGTCAAGCCGACGCGCCGAGGTAGCGGATCACCATCACGGTGATGTCGTCGCTCTGCGGCGCGCCCTTGGTGAAGGCGCGGACGGCCGCGATGATGCGCTCGACGTGCGCGTGCGCCGCGACGCCGGCGGCCGACTGCGCCACCTCGAGCAGGCGCGCGTCGCCGAAGTCCTCACCGGCCGCGTTGAACGCCTCCGACACGCCGTCGCTGTAGAGGACGACGACGTCGCCGGGATCGAGCGTGGCGCGGCCGAGCGAGTACGGCGCCATGTCCAGGAGCCCGACGACCGGTCCGCCGACGTCGAGCCGCCGCACGCCGCTCTTCCCCACCACGAACGGCGGATTGTGACCCGCGTTGCAGTAGGCGAGCTGCCCGGCCGTGTCGACGATCCCGAAGAGCAGCGTGACGAAGCGCGACTCGATACCGCGGCGGCAGAGCGCCTTGTTGATGACGGTCACCGCCTCGGCCGGATCCTGCCGCAGCGACGCGTGCGCGGCGAACATGCCCTGCATCAGCGCGCTCATGAGCGCGGCCGGCGGCCCCTTGCCCGCGACGTCCCCGAGCGTGAAGCCGAACGACGCACCGGGCTCGTCGAAGTAGTCGAAGAAGTCGCCGCCAATCGATCGGCACGGCACGCTCGCGGCCGAGGCCTCGACGAAGCCGAGACTCGCGCGCGGCTTGGGCAGGAGCGCCTGCTGAATCTCGGCCGCGATGCGCATCTCCTGCTCCATGCGCGCCTTCTCGAGCTTCTCGCGGTAGAGCCGCGCGTTCTCGATCGCGACCGACGCTTCGGCCGCCAGCGTCTCGAGCCCCGTGCGCGTGCTCTCGGAGAGCAGTGTGCCCGTCTCGCGGCTGTCGAGATAGAGCACGCCGATCCGCCGATCGTCGCCCTTGGCTTCGGCCGCCTCGACGTAGTGCACGAAGTTGAGCGGCACGCAGACGACATGCCGGATGCCGAGCGCGACCGTGCCCATGTGCACGCCGGCGAAGTCGTCGTCGAACAGATCGGTCACGACCTTGGTCGTGCCCGTGCGGAAGACTTCTTCGGGGATCTTGCGGCTGGTCGCGAAGGTCGCATCCGTCAGCGTCTGCTTGTTGCGGCCGCGCGCGAGCTTGAACTCGAGCTCGTTGTCCGCGGTCGACAACATGATGAACGCGCGTTCGGCGCCCGAGATGTCGAGCGCGGAGTCGAGCACGAGCGCCAGCACGTCCTGCAGCACGCGGCCCGACCCGAGCGCGCGCACGCCCTGGAGGAGCGCCGCGATCTGCCGCAGGTCGTCACGCGCCGCCGTCGTCGACCGGGTGCCGGCCGGACGGTCGTCCATGCAGAACTCGAGGTCCGCCCCGCCGCCGCGGCCGAGCGCGATGCGATCGCCCGATCGGAGTTGACACTCCTTGATGGCTTCGCCGTTGACGAACGTGCCGTAGCGGGAGTCGCGGTCGCGCAGGATGAAGTGGCCGTCGGCCGAGACGATCTCGGCGTGCTCGCGCGAGACTTCCCCGCCGCTGAGCCGCAGATCGTTGGTCTCGCGGCGGCCCATGGTGAAGGGGAAGTGATCGAGCGTGACCTCGCGCTCGCCACGGGGATCGTTGACGTGCAGGCGGGGAACGGCCATCGCGTTCAGCGGCGCTCAGTGTACACGAACGCCGCGCGGACGGCGGAGGACGCCGCTAGCGCCGGCGTCGGAGGAGCAGCCAGGCGCCCACGGCCGCAAGCACCGCGCCGGCGGCCATCTCGGGCGTGGCCGCGGCGGCGCCCGTCGCGTGCGTGAAGCCGACGATTTCGAGCGCGCCGGCGCCGGCGATCGCGACGGCGGCCGGCACGATCGGACGCCGAGGGGCCGGCGGCGGACCACCGCGCCGCACGGGCACGGCCGTCGGCGCGCCGCACCGGTAACAGACAATGGCTTTGTCGGCGATCGTCGCGCCGCACGCGGTACACGTCATCTCGTCGTTGGTCTCCGATGTCCGGCGCGCCGCCGCGCCGCGCTTCTATACTGACGGGACGCCCCGATGGTCCCGCTTCGCGACGTCATTCCATCCCGCACGACGCCCTGGGTCACCTACCTGCTCATCGGCGTGAACCTGGTCGTCTTCCTGTACGAATGGACGCTGCCCGACACGGCGCTCGAGCGACTGATCTTCACCTACGGCCTCGTGCCGGCGCACGCCTCGTGGCTCACGGCCACGACGTCGATGTTCCTGCACGCGGGCCTGCTCCACGTCGGCGGCAATCTGCTCACGCTCTGGATTTTCGGCGACAACGTCGAGGATCGCTTCGGGCACGCGCGCTATCTCGTCTTCTACCTGCTCGCGGGCTACCTCGCGGGCATGGCTGAAGTGTGGGCCTCGCCGCACTCGCCGGTGCCGCTCATTGGCGCGAGCGGTGCGATTGCCGGCGTGATGGGCGCGTACCTCGTGATGTTCCCGCACTCGCGCATTCTCGTCCTGATCCCGATCATCATCTTCATCGACATCGTCGAAGTGCCGGCCGTGTTGTTTCTCGGCTTCTGGTTCCTGATCCAGATTCTCGGCGGCGTCGGCCGGCTCGCCCAGACGGCCAACCCCGGCGGCGTCGCGTTCTGGGCGCACCTGGGCGGATTCGTCACCGGCGTCGTCGCCGTCTGGATCTTCCGCCGCCCCGAACGCCAGCGCGTGGAGTGGTGGGGATGAGCGTTCGACGTTATCTTTGCTTCTCTCTCAGGTCATGCGAGACGGTCGCGAGCTCGGTCAGCAGGCCTTCGAGCGTCCGGTTGTATTCGTCGGCGGCCATCTCGCCGCGGCGCCGGCGGAGGGCGTCGATCTGATCGGTCAGCTCGCGCTGTCGCGTGAGCAGACGCTGCGTTTCCGGATCGGTCGACGTCTGGACCGCGACGCCCTGCAGATAGGTCACGGCCGCGACGTTGCCGTCGGCGGCGTTCTCCGTCCCGGCAACCGTCCCTTTCCCATCCCCGTTGTCATCGAGGAGCGCCACCTCGGTCGCCATGATGCCGCCCTGCTCGTAGTGCTGCGCGACCGTGCGCGACGCCGTCGTAAAGGCCTCGAGCAGCGACACACGGCCGTTCTTGTCGAGATCGGCGGCATCGGACGACAACGCCTGGATGAACGCGTCGGGGAAAACTGTCGCGTAGCGCTGCGCGACGCAGTTGGTCGCGGTGATGATCCCGCGGTCATGGCCCGAGAGTCCGGCGAGAAACGGAAAGCTCGCGCTCGTCGTGTCGACCACGGCGAGATGACCGGGCACGGACGCCAATAGCTCGGACCAATCCTTCACGGTGAGATCGGGTCCGACGAGATTGAACTTCGCGCCCGACGCGTCATCCGATCCGTGTCCGATGAGAATGACGACGAGCTGATCGGTCGGCGTCAGCCGCGGTTTGAGCGCGGCGACCGCCTGGCGAACCCCGTCGGCCGTGGCCTTCGACTCCCCCGCCTTCGGCGTCTCGGTCAGCACGACGACATGGTCGGCCGCGTACTGAAACTTGTCGTGCAGCGTCGATTCGAGCGTATCCACCCACTTGCGAAACGCCGCCGCATACTCCGGATCGCCCGACGCACCCGAGATGAGGAGAACGAAGCGATCGTTGTCCGCGGCGGCTCGGGCCGGGACGGACAGACCCATCGCCAATGCCACCGTCAGGATCGCGGCAATTCGTCGCATAGAGGAGAGGCTGTGGCAAGTCATCGTGCTGAAGCCTGGAGGAGCAAGTCCTGCGCGCGCGCAAATGTCGGCGCGACTTCGAGCGCGGCCAGAGCTTCACGCTTGGCGTCGTCGCGCTTGTTCATCTTCAGATAGACCTCGGCGAGATCCGCGTGCGCCTCGGCAGGATTGGCCGGCCCGAGCGCGAGCGTGGCCTGCAGCTCGACGGCGGCCGGCGCGTACTCGCCGCGGGCCATCAGTCGCTGCGCGAGGCGCGTGTGCGTGTCGGCGTCGAACGGATCGAGATCGGCGACGAGCCGCAGCGCGAAGTCCTCGTCGTCGGTCGCCTTGGCGTCGGTCGCCAACTGCGCGAGCTCGCGCGCGGCGACGACGTTCGTGTGGTCGTAGGTCAGAAGCGCGCGCAGTTCGCGCCGGGCGCCCGTCGTGTCGCCGTCCTGCTTCGCGATGGCCGCGAGCAGCATGTGCGGGCTCGTGTCGCCGGACGCCTCGGGCGCCAGTTGCGCGGCGCGCTCGAGCGGCGCGCGCGCGCCGGCGAGGTCCTGCATGCGGAACAGCGCCTGACCGTACGTGAGCTGGCTGACGAAGTTTCCCGGCGCTGCCTCGGCGCGCGCGCGGAGACCGTCGACGTCGTTCGCGTCCACCTGGCGCGGGGGATCGCCCATCGCCGCGGCGAGCGCGCCGTACTGCTTCTGGACGAACGCCTGGAACGACGCCTCGACGTCGTCGGCGCTCTTCCCGAACGCGCGCGAGAACGCGTCGGTGTCGGTCGCACCGTTCTTGTACGCGAGCAGGAGCGTCCGCAGTCCGCTCTCACCGTTGAGATCGACGAGGTGCTCGACGACGAGCGAGGCTTCGAAGTAGGCCATCGCCAGCGTCTCGGGATGCTTGAACGCGTCGGGCAGCTTCTTCACGCCGAACGTCTGGCCCTTGTTGAGCGCGCGCGCGTACTGCAACGTCAGCTCGCGTCCCCACGCGGGATTGCGGCGGTGCTCCTCGTAGACCGAGATGCCTTCGGTCAGCCACCGCGGTACGCGGTAGTCGGACAACTGCAGCGTGAAGACGTGCGCGAGCTCGTGCCAGAGCGTCGCCTGCCAACTGAAATCGCCCGGCGGACGCGCGCGCGGCGAGTCCATCCCGATCACGCGGCCGAAACACGCGCCCAGCGCGCCGTAGAGACCGGGCAATCCGAACGTGCGCACGGCGAAGTCGTCGTGACGCGGAAACACCTCGATGAGGATGGGCCCCTTGGGCGTGAACCCGTAGCGCTCGGTGTACTGGCGGTACGCTTCGTCGGCAAGCGGTAATGCGTACGCTTCGAGGACCGCGGCTTCGTCTGGCGCGAACTTGAAAATGAACGGCCCGTGCGGCACGACCGTGAACGTGTCGAGGTCGTCGAGCAGTTGGAGCAGGTTCTTCGTGAGCGGCGAGCTCTTGTCGAGATTCCACGACGTCTCGAGCGCCGTTCGCGCGTCGGCCTCTTCGCCCGCGCGAAGG
>CALFMR010000418.1 GCA_937880585.1 uncultured Acidobacteriota bacterium | reverse complement strand
TTCGCGAGTTCCGCCAGGCCTGCGAGCAGCACGGCATCGTCGTGCCGATGGTGACCGTGTCACTGTTCTTCGATCCGGTCTTCCGCGACGGAGCCTTCACGGCCAACGACGCGGCCGTCCGTGCCTACGCCGTGCAGAAGACGATGCGCGCGATGGACATCGGCGCGGAGCTCGGCGCGAAGATCTTCGTGCTCTGGGGCGGGCGCGAGGGAACGGAAACCGACGCGTGCCGGCGGCCTGACGACGCGGTCAAACGGCTGCGCGAGGCCATCAACTACCTGTGCGAGTACTCGATCGATCGCGGCTACGGCTACAAGTTTGCGCTCGAGGCCAAGCCGAACGAGCCGCGCGGCGACATCTACATGGCGACGACCGGCAACTACCTCGGGCTGATCCCGACGCTCGCGCATCCCGAACTGGTCGGCGCCAACCCGGAGTTCGCGCACGAGACGATGGCCGGGCTGAACTTCGTGCACGCGGTCGCGCAGGCGTGGGAGTCGGGCAAGCTGTTTCACATCGACCTGAACGACCAGGTGATCGGCCGCTACGACCAGGACTTCCGCTTCGGGTCGGCCAACGTGAAGATGGCGTTCTTCCTCGTCAAGTTCCTCGAGGACGTCGGCTATGACGGTCCGCGGCACTTCGACGCGCACGCCTACCGCACCGAGGACTACGAGGGCGTGAAGGACTTCGCGCGCGGGTGCATGCGGAGCTATCTCATCCTCAAGGAGCGCGCGGCGCGGTGGAACGCCGACGCGGAGATTCAGGCGCTCGTCAAGGAGGCGCACCAGGCAGGGCAGTCCGCGCCGTCGGTGGCCAAGTACTCGGCCACGCAGCGCGACGAGCTCCTGAACGCGCCGCTCGATCGCGTGGCGCTCGCTCGCCGAGGCCTCAAGTACGAGCGGCTGGACCAGCTGACGATGGAAGTGTTGCTCGGCGTGAGATAGGGGTTCCGGGTTCCCCCTGCGCCTGAAGGCTCAGGGCTCGACAGAACACCCATGCGACCGCGCCGTGTCCGTGGAGCCCTGGGCTTTCAAGCCCAGGGGAGCCCCGCGCTGGCGCTGTACGACGCATCGACCGATACGGCATAATGAGCGGCATCGGTCATGTCACGGGTACAACAGATACGCGATGCGATCGATCGGCGACTGACGCGCTTTCGGGCGGTCGGGCGCCGAACGCACGTGCGCGGGGGGATCATCGCCGCCGCCACGCTGGCGTTCACGCTCGTTCACCCCGGTCCGCGTCCGCTCGCGGTTGAACAGGTTTCAGCGTCCGCCGCTCGTCTCGAAGAATCCGATCTGTGGCTCGTGCCGTCGACGCCGACGCGGCTGACGCAGGGGCTCGGCGACGCGGTGGCCAATCTCGCGGCTGGCCACGCGCGCGAAGCGTTGCCGGTCTTCCGCCGCGCGACGGCCGATCCCGTCCTCGGCGGCTACGCTCGCCTGTATCTGGGTCGTGCCCAACTTGCACTCGACGACGCGAAGGCGGCGCAGGCGACCGCGCAGACGGTCGTGAACGCGCAGCCGGGCGGGTATCTCGGTGAGGCGGCGCTGTGGCTGGTTGCCGATGCCGCGGAAGCCAACCAGGCGTGGTCGGACGCCGAAACCGCGCTTCACGTGCTGACCGGTCTCCGCTCCACCAATCCCGCGCTGGCGTATCTGCGTCTCGGGCGCGCGGCGGTGAAGCTGCACGACGTCGACCTGGCGCGCGCGTCCTTCACGACGGCCTACTACGACTTCCCGCTCACCAACGAGGCGAACGACGCCGGCGACGAATTGCGTGCGCTGCCCGATCCGACCCAACCCGAACCGGCCGCGCGCGACGTCGACCGCGCCCAGGCGCTCTACGGCGCGGGCCGCTACGACGACGCCCGCAAGGCCTTCGCCGCCGTGCGGGACCGCGTCACGGGCGACGATCGCGACCGCGTCGACCTGCGTCTCGCGGAGTGCGACTTCTATCGCGGGCAATATGCCGCCTCCCGCCGCTCGCTCGATGCGTACCTGGCGGGATCGCCGGCCCGTCGTCTCGAGGCGGAGTTCTACGTCCTCGGCACGAGCCGCCAGCTCGGCCACGAGGACGAGTATCTGCGTCTCGTGCGCGCGTTCGTCGACGCGAATCCGGTCAGCGCCCTCGCCGAGCGCGCGCTGAACGAGCTCGGCACGTACTTCATCATTCAGGACGAGGACCAGCAGGCGGCCGACACCTTCACGGAGATGTACCGCCGCTTCCCGCGCGGCGCCTACGCCGACCGTGCGGCGTGGAAGGCCGGGTGGTGGGCGTACCGGCAGGGTAATTACCGGGAGACGATCCGGTTGTTCGACGATGCGGTCGCGAATCTTGGCCGGGCCGATTACCGGCCGGCGTGGCTCTACTGGGCCGGCCGTGCGCACGCGCAGCTCGGCGAGCGCGACGCGGCCATTGCCGCATATCGGCAGGTGGTCGCCGACTACCGGAACTCGTACTACGGACGTCTGGCCACGAAGCGACTCGGTGAGCTCGTGAAGGGCGGCGCGGAAGCGCTGCCGGTCGTGGCACGCGACGCGCTCGTCGACCTCGCGCCCGGCGCTCCGCCCGACAACGCGCCACTGGTGCGCGCGCTCATGGGCGCGGGTTTGTATGACGACGCGGTGTTCGAGCTACGGAAGACGCAGGCCGAATCCGGATCCTCGCCGTTCATCCAGGCAACGATCGCCAACGCGTTGTATCTCGAGGGCTCGCTGCGGCCGGCGATTTCGGCCATGCGGCGCGCGTATCCGCAGTTTCTCGCGGCCGGCGGCGAGGCGCTGCCCGAGAGTCTGTTGACGGTCATCTTTCCGCGGTCCTACTGGGATCTGATCCGCAAGTTCTCGACCGCGCGGCATCTCGATCCGTATTTGATGACCGCGCTCATCGCGCAGGAATCGACCTTCCAGGCCGACGTCCGGTCCGCGGCCAACGCGTGGGGGCTCATGCAGATCGTGCCCGCGACGGGACGCCGCTACGCGCGCCAGCTCCGGATCAAGCGCTTCACGACGCGGGCACTCACGCAGCCGGACGTCAACGTTCGCATCGGCATGGCGTATTTCGCGGACCTCGTGACACAGTTCGGCGATCCCGCGCTCGCACTGGCCGCCTACAACGCCGGCGAAAGCCGCGTCGTCGTCTGGCGGGCCGAGCGGCCCGGGCTCGATCGCGACGAGTTCATCGACGACATCCCTTTCCCGGAAACGCAGAATTACGTAAAGCGCATCCTCGGCACCGCCGAGGACTACCGCGTCCTGTACGGCAGCGAGCACGGCGGTGCGCCGCGTTCGGCCGCGCGATGAGCGACCGGATCGCGTCGGACGTCCGCGCGCGGACATCGTCCAAGGCCTCGCGATTCACCGAATCGGTGATTCGCGAGATGACGCGCCTCGCGCTCGCGCACGGCGCAGTCAACCTGTCACAGGGCTTTCCCGACTTTCCGGCACCCGCGGCCATCAAGGACGCGGCCTCGGCGGCGATCCAGGCCGACGTCAATCAGTACGCGATCACGTGGGGGGCGCCCAGCTTACGGCAGGCGATTGCCGCGGATGTCGGCGCTCGCCACGGCCTGGCCGTCGATCCCGATCGGCAGGTGACGGTGTGCTGCGGATCGACGGAAGCCATGATGGCGACCCTGCTCGCCATCGTCGATCCCGGTGACGAAGTGATTGTGTTCGAGCCGTTCTACGAGAACTACGGGCCGGACGCGATTCTTTCGGGCGCGACGCCGCGATTCGTGCGGCTCCGGCCGCCGGCTTCGAGCGGCGCGCGCGTGATCGATGGCGACTGGTGGTTCGATCCGGACGATCTCCGCGCGGCGTTCTCGAACCGCACGCGAGCGATCATCGTCAACACGCCGAACAATCCGACGGGCAAGGTGTTCACGCGCGACGAGCTCGGCGAGATCGCGCGGCTATGCCGGCACTGGGGCGCGATGGCCGTCACGGACGAGATCTACGAGCACATCGTCTACGAGCCGGCGGTGCACGTGCCGATGGCGGCGATCGACGGGATGGCCGAGCGTACGGTGACGATCAACAGCGTGTCGAAGACGTTCAGCGTCACCGGGTGGCGCGTCGGCTGGGCCGTTGCGCCGCCCGATGTCACGGCCGCGATCCGCAAGGTCCACGACTTTCTGACGGTTGGCGCGGCGGCGCCTCTGCAGGCGGCTGCGGCGACGGCGCTCACATCGTCGGGCGACTACTACGCCGGCCTGGCGAGCGCGTATCGCGCCCGCCGCGACCGGCTGGTGGACGTCCTCGCCGGCGTCGGGTTCACGTGCTGCCTCCCGCGCGGCGCGTATTACGTGATGACGGACGCGGCGTCGTTCGGCTTCGCCGACGACGTCACGTTCGTCCGGCATCTTGTGACCGAGATCGGCGTGGCGGCCGTGCCGGGCAGCAGCTTCTTCCGGGAGCCCGGTGCCGCCCAGCACGCCGTGCGATTCTGCTTCTGCAAGCGCGACGAGACGATCGCCGCCGCAGCC
>CALFMR010000417.1 GCA_937880585.1 uncultured Acidobacteriota bacterium | reverse complement strand
CATCCCGGCCGTCGCCGATCTCGTTGGCGAGCCGGGATCCGGCCGAGCGCAAGTCGTGGCGTCCGATCTCACGATCGTGCCGCCGACGCGCGCGCTCGTGATCTCGGGTCCGAACACGGGCGGCAAGACCGTCGCGCTCAAGGCGTTCGGCCTCCTCGCGCTGATGGCGCAGGCCGGGCTGCTGATTCCCGTCGAAACCGGTAGCCGGCTGACGCCGTTCGCGACCGTCTTCGCCGACATCGGCGACGACCAGTCGATCGCCGCGAGCCTCAGCACCTTCTCGGCGCACATCGCGCACCTGGTCGCGATGGACCGCGATCTGGAAGCGCCGGCGCTCGTGCTGCTCGACGAGGTCGGCGGCGGCACGGACCCGGTCGAAGGCGGCGCGCTCGGGTCGGCCATCATCGATCACTTCCGCCGCCGCGGCGCGCTCGTCGTCGCGACGACGCACGACGACGTGTTGAAGTCGTACGCGGCGACGACCGAGGGCGTGATGACCGCGGGGTTCGGATTCAATCCGGACACGTACGCGCCGACCTATCGGCTGCTGTACGGCGCGCCGGGCCGCAGCCTCGCGTTCGAGATTGCCGAGCGGCTGGGGCTGCCGGCGAGCGTCATCGCCGACGCGCGCGCCCGCCGGTCGGGCCGCGAATCGCAACTGGCCGCGCACCTGGCGCGCGTCGACGCGGAACTGGCCGCGCTCGAACGCGCGCGACAGGCCGTCGAAGACGAACGCGGCGCGCTCGCCGCTTCGCGCGACGCGCTCCTCGCACGCGAAAGCCGGCTCGCCGAACGCGAGGCGTCACTCAAACGTCGGCTCGACGACCGCGTCAACGAGCGGCTGCGCGAAGCCCGGCTCGAGGTCGATCGCATCGTCGGAACGCTCAAGGACAAGGCGGATGCGATGGCGTCCAGGCTCGAGCCCGGACGCCCGCGTCTCTCGACGGGCGATCTTGGAACGATGCGGACGTCCGCCCGCGCGGCGCTCGACGCGGTCGGCGCCTCGACCGGCCAGCCCGCGGCGCGCGACGACATGCAGGTTGAACCGTTGTCCACGCCGCCGCGCACCGGCGACGCCGTCTTCGTGCCGGCCTTCAACACCGAGGCCGTCGTTCGCGGCGTGTCGGGGACGTCGGTGGAAGTCGATCTGCGCGGCAAGCGACTGCGCGTGAAGCTCTCGGACCTGCGGCGACGATCGAACGGCGGGCAGACGACGGCTTCGACCGAGCCTGCGGCGTCCCGGCGCGGCGGTGTGCTCGTTGCGGCCGCGGCACACGAAGCCGCCGCACGCGAGATCAACCTCATCGGCGAGACGGTCGACGCCGCGGTGCCTCGGCTCGAGAAGTTCCTGGACGATGCCCTGCTCGCCGACGAGCGGCGACTGCGGATCGTTCACGGACACGGCACGGGCCGGCTGCGTGACGCCGTGCGCGCGTTCTTCCGCGGGCACCCGCTCGTCGCGGCCGTGGCGCCGGCGCCCGAGAACGAAGGCGGCGGCGGGGCCACCATCGTGGAGCTCAAGGACTGACGCGATGGCGCTCTTTCCGCAGTCCTTCCTCGACGACCTGAAAGCCCAAAGCGACGTCGTCGCCATCATCGGCGAGGTCACGCCGCTCAAGAAGATGGGCGCGACGTGGAAGGGGCTTTGCCCGTTCCATCAGGAGAAGACGCCGTCGTTCACCGTCAACCGGGACAAGGGCGTCTATCACTGCTTCGGCTGCGGCGTGGGCGGCGACGTCGTCCGTTTCGTTCAGGAATATCAGAAGGTGTCGTTCACCGACGCCGTGCGGTACCTGGCGCAACGGGCCAGCCTGCCCCTGCCGGAAGTTTCCGGTGACCCGAACGAGCGCGCGGCGGCGGCGATGCGGGAATCGCTCATCCGCCTGCACGAGGTCGCGGCGGCGTTCTTCCGAGAGCAACTGGCGACGCCAGCCGGCGCACGGGCGCGGCGCGAATTGGAGTCGAGGGGCCTGTCAGCCGAAACACAGCAGGTGTTCGGGTACGGCTATGCCCCGGCCGACGGCCGGGCGCTGGCGGCGCTCTTCGCGGAGCAGCGGATCCCCCGCGAGGTGCAGCGGCAGACGGGACTCGTCCTCGAACGGGACGGCGGCCGGCTGGTCGACCGGTTCAGGAACCGGCTGATGATCCCGATTGCCCGCGATTCGGGCGCCATCGTGGCCTTCGGCGGCCGGGCGCTCGACGCCGGACAGGTCCCGAAATATCTGAACTCGTCCGAGACCCCGATTTACACGAAAGGCCGTACACTCTACGGCTTGCACGTGACCAAGGCCGCCATCAAACAGCGCAACTACAGTGTGGCGGTCGAGGGTTACTTCGACCTCGCCCAAGTCTGGCAGGCTGGTGTCCAATCAGTCGTCGCCCTGTGCGGCACGGCCCTGACTGCCGCCCAGGCGCGCCTCCTGAAGCGGTTCACCTCCAAGGTGGTCCTCAGCCTCGATCCCGACACGGCGGGCCAGGGCGCGGCGGCCAGGTCGTCGGAACTGCTTGTGGCGGAAGGGTTTGACGTGAACGTCGCGCTGCTGCCCGCTGGCGAGGATCCCGACACGTTCGTGCGCCGGCAGGGCGGGCGGGCGTATGTGGAACGTTTGACCGGGTCACAACCGTATCTAGAGTTCTTGCTCGATCGCGCCGCGGCGGGCGTCGATCTCAACCGCCGGGACGGGCAGAAGAAGTTCCTGGATGCCATGCTGGGAGTAGCGGCCACCATTCCGGACGCGGCCAGCCGCGACCGGTTCGCCGACCGGCTGGCGCACACCGCGCGCATCACGGAGGGTGTGGTTCGCGAGGAAATCCGCAAGGCGGCCGCGCGCAAGCAGACGACGGCCCCGGCCGTCGTAACGGCCTCGTCCGGGACGTTGCGGCCGGCCGAGCAGGGTCTGCTGTGGGCCCTGGTCCACCGGCCGATCGAGGGCCTGGCGGCGCTCGGTCAATTGCAGCCGGATGATCTCGAGGGGCTGTTGTCGGCGTCGACGCTCACGTTGGCGGGTGGGCTCGTGGATCTGCCGCCCGAGACCATCCCTGAAGTGCTCCGCGAGCGTCTAACGGAGAGCGAGTGGGCGCTCGTCGAGCGCGCCGCCCGCGTCGAGGCGCCCGCGGCACCGGCGGCCGACTGCGTGAGCACGTTGAAGCGCCTGCGCGTGGATCGCGAGCGGGCCGCCGTTCAGGATGAAATCGATCGCCTGCAGGAACGCGCCGCCCCGGATGACGGCCTGCTGCTCGCGCTGTGGACCCGCAAGAAGGAGCTGCTCCGGCAGCTCGACGAGTTGACGTAAGGAGACGAGACCTTGTCCATCGAAGAGAAGTACGACGAGATTCGGCAGCTCATCACGATCGGCAAAGAGAAGGGCTACCTGCTCTATGACGAGGTGAACGAGCTGCTGCCGGCCGACATCACGTCCTCCGAAGAGCTCGACGACCTTTTCAGCACGTTCGGCAGCGCCGGCATCGAAGTCGTCGACTCCGAGAAGAGCTACCGCGACGACAAGCTGCAGGGCGAGGGCGGCGAAGAGGGCGATCTCGATCTCACGCCGGGCGCGCTCGACAAGACGAACGACCCGGTGCGCATGTACCTGCGCGAGATGGGCACGGTGCCCCTCCTCACGCGCGAAGGCGAGGTGGCCATCGCCAAGCGCATCGAGCGGGGCAAGCTCGCCGTGATCAAGTCGATCTCGCGCACGCCGAAGGTCACTCAGGAAGTCATCGAGATGGGCGAGCAGCTCAAGCGCGGCGAGCGGACCGTGCGGGAGCTGGTGGTCTTCAACGAAGAGGAGATCACCGACGAGAAGATTGCCGCGCGCCAGCGCGAGCTGCTCCGCCAGGTGGACAAGGTCAAGGCGCACCTCGAGGTCGTCGCCAAGCTCGAGGAAAAGCTCGAGGGCGTGGCGAAGTCGGAGAAGAAGAAGTACCGCCGCGCGCGTGGCAAGGTCCTGCGCGGCCGCGTCGAGCTGTCGCGTGCGATCCGCAAGATCGAGTTCACCGAGATGGTCAAGCGGCGGCTGATCGACGGCATGAAGAGCGCCGTCGAGGACATCCAGGCGCGCCAGCGCGAGATCCGCATCATCGACCAGCGGCTCGAGCCGAAGGGCCGCAAGAAGATCCGCGAGGAGGAGAAGAAGATCCTCCAGAAGCACAAGGACGAGCTGCGCCGCGAGATCCGCGGCATGGCGCAGAAGCTCGAACAGCCGGTCGAGGAGCTGACGCGCACGCTGCACACGATCCTCGAGGGCGAGGCCGAGGCCGAGCAGGCGAAGAAGGAACTGGTCGAGGCCAACCTCCGGCTGGTCGTGTCGATCGCGAAGAAGTACACGAACCGCGGCCTGCAGTTCCTCGATCTCATCCAGGAAGGCAACATCGGCCTGATGAAGGCGGTCGACAAGTTCGAGTACCGCCGCGGCTACAAGTTCTCGACCTATGCCACGTGGTGGATCCGGCAGGCCATCACGCGCGCGATTGCCGACCAGGCGCGGACGATCCGCATCCCGGTCCACATGATCGAGACGATCAACAAGCTCATCCGCACGTCACGCGCGCTCGTGCAGGAGCTCGGCCGCGAGCCAACCTCCGAGGAGATCGCGCAGCGCATGGACATCCCGGTGTCCAAGGTCCGCAAGGTGCTGAAGATCGCGCAGGAGCCCATCTCGCTCGAGACACCGATCGGCGAGGAGGAAGATTCGCATCTCGGCGACTTCATCCCAGACACGAACGTCGTCTCGCCGTCCGACGCGGTCATCAACCTGAACCTGAAGGAACAGACCGATAACGTGCTGAAGACGCTCACGCCGCGCGAGGAACGCGTCATCAAGATGCGCTTCGGCGTCGGCGAGGGCTCGGAGCACACGCTCGAGGAAGTCGGCCAGAGCTTCGCCGTGACGCGCGAGCGCATCCGCCAGATCGAGGCCAAAGCGCTGCGCAAGCTCCGCCACCCGTCGCGCAGCCGCCGGCTGAAGCCGTTCCTCGAAGGACGGTGAAGAGCAAGTT
>CALFMR010000416.1 GCA_937880585.1 uncultured Acidobacteriota bacterium | reverse complement strand
CGCGAGCAGGTTCGCGACGACGGTGAAGACGGGCAGGAGGAGATCGAGAAACCGGTCAGGCGATCGACGCACGATGACGGCGGGCAGAATCTGCCCGACGCCGACCGCGATGGCGACGCCGCTCGCGAGGAGCACGAGCCAGCTCGGGAACGTCGTCCCGATCGGCTGCGCGAGGAGCGCGACGATGAGCACGACGAGCGTGCCGCGCACGATGCGCGACGGGATGAAGAACTTGACGGGATCGTCGAGGTAAGTCGCGAGCGCGTCATGCTCGTTCGCGCGCTCTGCCTCGAGCCGCTCGGGCAGCCGCATGAGCAGACCGAAGGCGGTTTCGACGAGCGCGAAGAACAGGAGCGCGCACGACGCCACGAAGACGAGTATCGGAATCATCGACGCGCGGACCGGCGGGCGGCGCGGGCCGTCAGGCCCGTGGGCAATCCTGCCCGGCGCCTCAGCCGTTCCTCGAGGCGCCGCATCTCTCCCCGATCCCGCTCGTGATCGTAGCCCAGAAGGTGCAGAAGGCCATGAAGGGCCAGCAGGCGAACTTCCGTCGAAGCCGCGTGGCCATGCTCGGCGGCCTGACGGCGCGCGACGCCGCGCGCGATGCACAGATCGCCGAGAAAAACCGGCGCAGATGACGCCGGCGCGGCCGCGTGGGCGGTCCGCCGCGTCGAGGGGGACGGCTCCTCGTCTGGAAACGAGAGCACGTCGGTCGCATAGTCCGCGCCGCGAAACGCGCGGTTCATCCGCCGCATCCACCCGTCACCGACGATCGCCACCGTGAGCGCGGCCGGCGGCCCGGCTGGCGCGGCACGTCGAAGGAACGGCGCGAGACCGCGCGCGAGCGACGCGTCCGCGCGGCCGACCACGACGGTGACGTCCAAATCGCGCTGCCGGCGGGCTCCCTGTTTCATGCGGTCATGGCGCCGGCTTGTACGCCTCGTACGCCTTGACGATCTGCTGCACGAGCGCGTGCCGGACGACGTCGCGCTCGTCGAAGAAGACGACGCCGATCCCGTCGATGCCCTTGACGACCTGCAGCGCTTCGACGAGGCCCGACGTGCGTCCGGGCGGCAGATCGATCTGCGTGATGTCGCCGGTGACGACGGCCTTCGAGCCGAAGCCGAGCCGTGTGAGAAACATCTTCATCTGCTCGGACGTCGTGTTCTGCGCCTCGTCGAGGATGACGAACGCGTCGTTCAGCGTCCGGCCGCGCATGAACGCAATGGGCGCTACTTCGATGACGCCGCGCTCGAGCAGCCGGTCCACGCGATCGGCGTCGAGCATGTCGTAGAGCGCGTCGTACAGCGGGCGCAGATACGGGTTGACCTTCTCCTGCAGATCGCCGGGCAGGAAGCCGAGCTTCTCGCCGGCCTCGACCGCCGGCCGCGCGAGGATGATGCGCGTGACGCGCTTGGACACGAGATACGCGACGGCCTGCGCCATCGCGAGGTACGTCTTGCCCGTGCCCGCGGGCCCGACGCCGAAAACGACGTCGTGTCGATCAATCGCCTCGAGATAACGGCGCTGCGTGACGCTCTTCGGGACGACTTGCCGGCGTCCCGCGGTGCGAGCCGGTCCGCGGAGGAAGTACTCGCGCAGATCGGCCTGCGGATCGTCGGCGATGAGCTCGGCGGCCATCTTCACGTCACCGCGCTGGAAGCGGTACCCCTCGCGCAGCAGCGCGGCGAGTTGCTCGATCACGCGTTCAGCGCGGCCGACATCGGCCGACGCGCCGTCGACCATCAGGTCGTGGCCGCTCGTGCGAAGCGTGACGTTCAGGACGGATTCGAGCTGGCGCAGATTCTCGTCGAAAGAGCCGAACAGCGTTTCGATGCCGTCGGCCGGCATCGCGATGCGTCGCATCGAAGAGGCAGGCATTCGCTGGTCCGAGAGTAGCACGAACGGCCGGGTCAGGCGCCGCGCGGGCCGGGTGCGCCGCCCCACAGCCACGCCGCGCCGCGCACGCCGCTCGCGTCGCCGTACGCGGCCGGCACGATCCGCGTGGCGACGTCGTCCGAGAACACCCACGCGTCCCACAGCCGCGGCACTTCGCGATAGATCGCATCGATGCGCGACAACCCGCCGCCGACGACGATGACGTCGGGATCCATCAGGTTGATGACGCTGGCGAGCGACTTGGCGAGGCGGCGCAGCCAGATGCGCATCGCGTGAGCGGCCAGCGGCTCGCCGCTGTGCGCACGCCGCGCAATCTCGTCGCTCGTCGTCTGATCGCCGCCGCGCCGGCGATAGTCGGCGGCGAGACCGGGGCCGGACAGGAACGTCTCGATGCAGCCCGTCTGTCCGCAGTAGCATGCGGGACCGGGCCGTTCGTCCGCATCCGGCCATGGCAGCATGTTGTGTCCCCACTCGCCCGCCACGGCGTTGGCGCCCGTGACGACGCGGCCGTCGATCACCCAACCGCCGCCCGTGCCCGTGCCGAGAATCACACCGAAGACGATAGCCGCGCCCGCCGCGGCGCCATCGGTCGCCTCCGAGACGGCGAGGCAGTTCGCGTCGTTCGCCATGCGAACTTCACGGCCGAGCGCACGCTCGACGTCGGCTTTGAATGGCCGCCCGTTGAGCCAGGTGGAGTTCGCGTTCTTGATGAGCCCGGTCGCGGGCGAGATCGCCCCCGGCGTCCCGACGCCAACCGAGCAGCGCGCGCCGACCGCCGCTTCACCGTGCGAGACGAGATCGACGAGCGCGCGGATCGTGCCGTCGTAGTCCTCGCGTGGTGTCGGCTCCCGCGCCTCCCACCGCACCGCGCCGTCATCGTCGACGACGACGGCCGCGATCTTGGTGCCGCCGCGATCGATGCCGAGACGCATGGTGCTGAAAAAGTCAGAAGTTAGAAGCCAGAAGCCAGAAGTTCCTGAG
>CALFMR010000415.1 GCA_937880585.1 uncultured Acidobacteriota bacterium | reverse complement strand
TCTTGTCGCCGACTTCCGCGCGGATCACCGGCCCGAGGAAACCGAGATGCTCCCATTCGGGCGGCCTCGGCGCGAGCGTGGTGAACGTCGCGTCGGTGTAGGCGCGATAGATCGCCTTCTTCCACTTGCGCCCAACCGTGTGCGGCCCGGCGACCATCCAGTGCTGCTCGACCTCGTCGAATGGCCGTCCGGTGATCAGGTTCGTCCCGCTCGGCGCATAGTCCCAGACGACTTCGTCGGCGGCAATGAAGTACGTCCGAAGGCGGCCGCCGCCGGCTTGCGGCCCGGGCGATGCGGTTGGCGACGCGTGAGACGACGAGGACGCGTGCAACAGAGACAGGCCGGCCAGCACGCCCAGAACGGGCAGTAGCGCGGCGCGCGCGACATGGCGCATCAGAGGCTCCTGGGGAGACGAGCGCGGCGAGCATACTACACGCGCGATGGACGTCCCACAGGACGGGCGCTACGCGCGCGAATTGAAAATGCCACTTTGAACTCGTGCAGCACGCCTGTATCTTGCGGATGCAATTGACGATAGCGCATCATCGTCGTCGCATCGGGTGGAGATTGTCAGTCTCCACCCTTCCGAAGACGCAGGGGCGAATCATGAAACTGCTGCTGGCTTCGCTCGTCACCCTCTTCTGCGCCGCGCTCGCGGCGGCACCGGCACAGGAGCCGCGGGCGCCGGCGATCATTCCTCAGCCCGCGACGCTCGTGCGCGAAGACGGCACGTTCACGCTGACGGCCCAGACGACGATCCTCGCGGACTCCGTCTCGCGACCGACCGCCGACATGCTGGCCGAACGGCTGCGCCGCGCGACCGGCTATCCGTTGAAGGTGCGCAAGGATTCAGGCGACACGACGCCGGCCGGCGACATCCGGCTGACGACGAAGAACGCCAAGTCGAGTCTGGGTCACGAAGGATACGAGCTGACCGCGGAAGACGCCGTCGTCATTCGCGCGCCGGAATCGGCGGGCGTGTTCTACGGCATGCAGACGTTGCTGCAGTTGCTGCCACCGCAGGTGTTCGCCGCGGCGCCGCCCGCGGGCGTGACGTGGAGCATGCCGCGCGTGCGCATCGAAGACCAGCCGCGCTTCGCCTGGCGCGGCATGATGCTCGACACCGGCCGGCACTTCTTTCCGGTCGCCGACGTCAAGACGATGCTCGACGCGATGGCGCTGCAGAAGTTGAACGTCTTCCATTGGCACCTGACCGAGGACCAAGGCTGGCGCATCGAGATCAAGAAGTATCCGAAGCTTACCCAGATCGGCGCGTGGCGCGACTCATCGCCGCCGTACGGCAATCGGCGCGGCAGCGACGGGAAGCGGTACGGCGGCTTCTACACGCAGAAGGACATCAAGGACGTCGTGGCGTACGCCGCGGCGCGGCACATCACGGTCGTGCCGGAGATCGAGATGCCCGGCCACGCCGCGGCGGCCATCGCGTCGTATCCGGAGCTCGGCAACAGCGACGTGCCGGGATACGCGCCGCACGTAATGACGACATGGGGCGTGCATCCGTACACGTTCGCGCCGAAGGAAGAGACGTTCAAATTCCTCGAGAACGTGCTCACCGAAGTGTGCAAGCTCTTCCCGTCGACGATCATCCACATCGGCGGCGACGAGGCGCCGAAGACGCAATGGCAGCAGTCGGCGTTCGCCCAGCAGGTCATGCGGCGCGAGGGACTGAAAGACGAACAGGAGCTGCAGAGCTGGTTCATCGGCCGCATCGAGAAGTTCCTCGCCTCGAAGGGCCGGCGGATCATCGGCTGGGATGAAATCCAGGAAGGCGGCCTGCCGAAGACCGCGACGATGATGGTGTGGCGCGACGCGAAGTGGGCCCAGAGCGCCCTCGCCCTCGGCAACAACATCGTCATGGCGACGACGTCGAATACGTATCTTGATTACTATCAGGCGCCCGCCGCGTCCGAGCTCGCCAAGGGCGTCGAGTACGAGAGCATCGGCGGTTTCCTGCCGCTCGAGAAGGTCTACGCCTACGAACCGGACGTCGTGGCCGAATCGCCGGCGCAGGAAGAACAGATCCTCGGGACGCAGGGCCAGTTGTGGACGGAGTACGCGCAGGACATCCGCAAAGTGGAATACATGGCGTTCCCGCGGCTGAGCGCACTCGCCGAGGTCGCGTGGTCGCCAAAGGCCGCGCGCAACTACGACGATTTCCTGCGGCGACTCCCGACTCAGTATCAGCGGTTCGATGCGCTGGGGCTGAACCACTA
>CALFMR010000414.1 GCA_937880585.1 uncultured Acidobacteriota bacterium | reverse complement strand
CGATCGCGGCGGCGGTTCTGGCGGTCATAAATCTCCCGGAAGAGATCGTAGTTGTTGCGGATGAGCGTGTTGTCGGGCTCGAGTTCCAGCGCTTTCTCGTACGCCTTTCGCGCGTCGTCGAATCGGCCGAGCTGCTCGCAGCCGATGCCGAGGTTGTTCCAGGCGGCGCCGTAGGTGGGATCCATCTCGACGGCCTTCTGCCATCGGTCGGTGGCTTCCTTCCACAGCCCCTTCTCGGCGACCGTGATCCCGAATTCCACCTGCGCCTTGGCGTCCGAACGCCGATCGGCGAGGGCGGGCACGACCGACCCCAGGACGAGCGCGAGAATCAGAACGAAACGGACGGGCATCGTCGACGTCGCTCCAAATATACTCCCGGCACCGGACGTGGCGCCGGCTGATTGCGGCCGAGCGGCCCGGCATTGTGCAAGATCATTGCCGCGACGACCTGGCGAGCCCATCCATCCGCACCGTCGGACGCGGGAACGGCTCTCCAAATTTCCGTGGCATGTGCGCTGCACTACGACGTCGCGTCGTGCGCACACGAGGACAGTTCACACCCGCCGAATTGGACGACTTGCTGGCGCTTGCGGCCTTGCGACCGCCCGTCGACACGCGGACCGCGCGCTGGTTTCGCGACCGCGTTCTGGGTACGACGGACCCACCCAACATGGCGGGCGGCCTTGTGGAGCACGCCGCCGAGGAACTGATTACCCCACCGGCCGAACGGGCAACACGCGTTCGCGATGGTCGGACACGCGCGCGCCAAGCCGCCGATGCCTCGGCGCGGCTGCGTGTGCCGCTTGTCACCGCATTTGCCGATGCGTACCCGGACCGGCTCCGGGAGATTGCCGATCCACCCGTCGTGCTCTGGGTCCGCGGCGTCCTGTCCGTGCTCGCGACGCCGGCCGTCGCTGTCGTCGGCTCGCGGCAAGCAACGGCGTCCGGCCTGGCGATGGCCCGGCAACTCGGCCGCGAGCTCGCCGCGGCGGGACTGACCGTCGTCAGCGGCCTGGCGCGCGGCATTGACGCGGCCGCGCATCGCGGCGCGCTCGATGCTGGCGGCGTGACGATTGCTGTGCTCGGCTGCGGGATCGACGTCATCTATCCGCGCGAGCACGCGGACATGGCCGCTGAGATCCCCGTGCGCGGCGCACTGGTCACCGAGCACCTCCCCGGAACCCCGCCGCTCCCACCGTACTTTCCCCTGCGCAACCGCATCATCAGCGGCCTGTCGCTGGCCGTCGTGGTCGTCGAGGCGTCCGAGCGCAGCGGGTCGCTCATCACCGCCAGGCTCGCGCTCGAGCAGGGGCGCGACGTGCTGGCCGTTCCCGGCCCCGTCATGCCCGGGCGCCACCGCGGCTGCCACGCCCTCATAAAGGATGGAGCCCGAGTGGTCGAGACTGTACGGGACGTCCTGGAGGAGGTCGGCTGGACGGCACTTGCGCCGGGATCGACGGCCAAGCCATTGAACATCAACGGTTTGGAGGTCGACATTCGGCCGGGAGAGGCACTGACCGCCGACGCGCTGGCCGAGCGGATGGGGCGTCCGGTGGCGGAAATTCTGGCCGCGTTGACGCGCCTGGAACTGGCCGGATCGGTGGCCAGAACGCCCGGTGGTGCATTTCTCAGGACTTGACGGACCTGCTACGAATAGAGGAGAAGGACAAGGGACGGACCTGACATATGGCAAAGGCGCTCGTCGTTGTCGAGTCGCCGGCGAAGGCGAAGACGATCAACAAATATCTGGGCCGCGACTTCAAGGTCATCGCGTCGATGGGCCACGTCCGCGACTTGCCGAAGAGCAAGCTCGGCGTGGACATCGAGGCCGGTTTCCGCCCGGAGTACGTGGTCCTGCCGGACCGCCAGAAGGTCATCAAAGAGCTGAAGGACGCGGCCAAGGCCGCCGACCAGGTCTTTGTCGCGACCGACCCTGACCGCGAGGGCGAGGCCATCGGCTGGCACCTCGCCGAAGAGCTCGGCGGCACCAAGAAGAAGATCCGCCGCCTGATGTTCAACGAGATCACCAAGAAGGCGATTCTCGAGGCAATGAACCATCCGGGTGACATTGACATGCGGATGGTCGACGCCCAGCAGGCGCGCCGCGTGCTCGACCGGTTGGTCGGCTACAAGATCAGCCCGATTCTTTGGGACAAGGTCCGCCGCGGTCTGAGCGCCGGCCGCGTGCAGTCGGTCGCGCTCAAGCTCGTCTGCGACCGCGAGCGCGAAATCGAAGCGTTCGTTGCCGAGGAGTTCTGGCACATCACGGCGCGGCTGGCCGGCGCCGAACCGCCGGAGTTCGACGCCCGCCTCATGCGCAAGGGTGACGCGGCCGTCAAGGTATCGCGCGAGGCCGAGGCCAAGGCGATTCTCGACGACCTGTCGCGCGCCTCGTTCGTCGTCTCGTCGGTCGCGACGAAGGAGCGCCGGCGCCACGCCGTGCCGCCCTTCATCACGAGCAAACTGCAGCAGGCCTCTCGTTTTCCGGTCAAGAAGACGATGATGGTCGCGCAGCAGTTGTACGAGGGCATCCAGCTCCCGGACGAAGACGCGCCCATCGGCCTCATCACCTACATGCGCACCGACTCGGTGCGCGTCGCCGAGCAGGCGCTCGACGAGGTGCGCGCCCACGTGCGGTCGGCGTTCGGCGAGGCCTACGTGCCGGAGCAGCCGAACCGCTACAAGGTGAAGTCGAACGCGCAGGACGCGCACGAGGCCATCCGGCCGACGTCCATGCGGCACACGCCGGAGTCCGTGCGCGCCTATCTGACGCCGGACCAGTTCTCGCTCTATCGCCTCATCTGGAATCGGTTCGTCGCCTCGCAGATGACGGCCGCCGTGTTCGACGACACGACGGTCGACATCTCGGCCGGCGAGTACGTCTTCCGCGCCAAGGGATCGGTGCCGCGGTTTGCCGGCTGGCTGGCCGTCTATCAGGGCACGGGCGAGGCGGAGGAGAGCGAGCGGACCGAGCGTCCGGCGGCGAAAGCGGCCGGAGCCGACTCGGACGAGGAGACGACGAGTGGCGTGCTGCCGGCGCTCAGCGAGGGCCAGGCGCTCGACGTCCGCGCCATCACGCCCGAACAGAAGTTCACCCAGCCGCCGCCGCGCTACAACGAAGGATCGCTCGTCAAGGCGCTCGAGGAGAACGGCATCGGCCGTCCGAGCACCTACGCGTCGATCATCGGCGTGCTCCAGGCGCGCGACTACGTGAACAAGGTCGAAGGCCGCTTCCGGCCCACGATCCTCGGCCGCCGGCTCGTCGACCGGCTGCTCCATCCCGTGTTCGACGACATCCTCGATGTCGAGTACACGGCGCGCATGGAGGATCAGCTCGACAACATCGAGAAGGGCAAGGCTGATTACCAGGACACGCTGTCGAGCTTCTACAAGAGTTTCCAGAAGGATCTGACGCGCGCCGCGAAGGAAATGCCGAACTTCAAGGAAGGGCAGCCGACCGGCATCACGTGCGACAAGTGCGGGCAGGGCGAGATGGTCGAGAAGGCCGGCAAGTTCGGCATCTTCCTCGCCTGCAGCCGCTATCCGGACTGCGACAATACGAAGGAGCTTGAGCCGGCCGAAGCGCCCGCCGAGGATCTGGAAGAGACCTGCGAGAACTGCGGGCGGCCGATGGTGCTCAAGCGCGGCCGCTTTGGGATGTTCCTCGCCTGCACCGGCTATCCCGAGTGCAAGACGACGCGCAAGATCATCTCGACCAAGCAGGGCATGGCCGCGGCCAAGCCGGACCAGATCCTCGACGAGAAGTGCCCGAACTGCGGACGCAACCTCGTCCTGAAGCAAGGCCGGTTCGGCGAGTTCACCGCCTGCACCGGTTATCCCGAGTGCAAGTACGTCAAGCAGAAGTCCACTGGCGTGGCCTGCCCGAAGGACGGCGGCGACATCGTCGAACGGAAGTCGCGTCGTGGGAAAGTGTTCTACGGCTGCGCGAACTATCCGAAGTGCGACTTCACGCTGTGGAACAAGCCGGTGCCCGAACCGTGTCCGAAGTGCGGCTGGGCGTTCCTGACCGAGAAGATCACCAAGCGACACGGCCGGCAGCTCATCTGCGCCAACGAGGCGTGCGACTACGTGCGCAGCGCGGATCTCGAGCCGGCGGCGACCGAAGCGTAGTCGGGCGTCGAATGGCCGCACGGAGAACGCGATGACGGTGCAGAGGACGCGTGTGCTCGGCGTCTGGGGACTCTCGGTCGCCGCGCTCGTCGCGGCGTCCTATCTCGTCCACGCGCAGCAGCCGCCCGCGGCGCCGGCGAGCACGATGAGCTTCTTCATCACGAGTCGCGGATCGGGGGACGGCGCGAACCTCGGCGGCCTCCAAGGCGCGGATCGGCTGTGCCAGACACGCGCGACGGCGGTAGGCGCGGGCGGCCGCACGTGGCATGCGTATCTGAGCACGCAGGCCACCGGCCGCGCCTCCGCGGTCAACGCGCGCGATCGCATCGGCACCGGGCCGTGGTTCAACGCTCGGGGCGTGCGCATCGCGACCAACCTCAACGAACTTCATTCGGACGCGAACAATCTCTTCAAGACGACGCAACTCACCGAGAAGGGCGAGATCGTCAACGGCCGTGGCGACACGCCGAACCGCCACGACATGCTCACGGGATCGCAGCCGGACGGAACGGCGTTTCCGGCGGGACCCGATCGCACCTGCCACAACTGGACGAGCGACGGACGCGGCAGCGCTCAGCTCGGCCATCACGATCGGCAGGGCGGCGGCGACAACCCGTCGTCCTGGAACTCGGCGCATGCCTCGCAAGGCTGCAGTCAGGACGATCTGCGCGCGACGGGTGGCGACGGCCTCTTCTACTGCTTCGCGATCAACTGATCGGAATCCCCGAACCGCGCCCCCGGTATCATGGGGCCATGGTGCACGTCATCGGCGGCGGACTCGCAGGATCTGAAGCGGCCTGGCAAGTGGCCTCGCGCGGCGTCTCGGTTGTCCTCCACGAGATGCGTCCAGTGCGCGCGACTGCCGTCCACCGGACGGACCGTCTCGCCGAGCTCGTCTGCAGCAATTCGTTTCGTGGGGACAAGCTGGACAACGCCGTCGGCCTCTTGAAAGAGGAAATGCGGCGGCTGGGCTCGCTCGTCATGCGCGTGGCCGACGCGGTGCGCGTGCCGGCGGGTGCGGCGCTGGCCGTCGATCGCGAGGCGTTCGCCGATCGCGTGACCGAAGCGGTGTCGAGTCATCCGTTGATTCGCGTCGAGCGCGGCGAGGTGGCACACCTGCCGGCCGCCGATGATCGCACGCCCGTCATCGTTGCAACCGGTCCGCTCACGTCACCGAGCTTGTCGGACGAGATCGCGGCATTCGTCGGGCACGAGCACCTTGCGTTTTTCGACGCCATCAGTCCGATCGTCCTGGCCGAGTCCATCGATCAGTCACGCGTCTTCCGCGCCTCGCGTTGGAACCGGTCGATCCGGGGAGCGTCCTCGGCCAGCCTCGCCGAAGAGTCGGTCGACGTGCCGGCTGCCACCGGTGCGGAGGCGGAGGGCGACTATCTGAACTGTCCGTTCACGCGCGAGGAGTACGAGCGGTTTCACGCGGCCATCACGACCGCGGAAAAGGCCGAGGTCCACGACTTCGATCACACGACGTTCTTCGAGGGCTGCCTGCCGATCGAGGTCATGGCGCACCGTGGCGTCGACACGCTGCGCTTCGGTCCGATGAAGCCAGCCGGGTTGACCGATCCCCGAACGGGCCGATGGCCCTACGCGGTCGTGCAACTGCGGCAGGACAATCTGGCTGGCGATCACTACAGCCTCGTCGGGTTCCAGACGCAGCTCAAATGGGGTGAACAGGCGCGCGTGCTGCGCCTGATTCCCGGACTCGAGCACGCCGAGTTCGTCCGCTTCGGCATGATTCACCGAAATACGTACGTGAACGGTCCCACGGTGCTCACCGAGACCTGGCAAACGCGGACGCGCCCAGCACTCTTCATCGCCGGTCAGGTGTCGGGCGTCGAGGGTTACGTCGAGTCCGCGGCGTCCGGACTCATCGCCGGGATCAACGCGGCACGCCTCGAGCAGGGGCGCACGCCGATCGCGGCGCCACGGACGACGGCGATCGGATCGCTCGGTTACTACGTCTCGCACGCCGACCCGCGGCACTATCAGCCATCGAACATCACATTCGGCATCATGCCGGCGCTCGCGGATCCGCCGCGCAGCCGTCAGGAACGGCAGATGGCGACCAGTCGCCGTGCGCTCGATGATCTGGCGCAGTGGATGGCGACCGAATCAGGATCCGCGACAGCCGGCGGCGATCTCGCCGTCGCGGCCGCGCGCGTCGTTGCGGACTGAGGCAGCCGACATGTTGAAGGAGGACGTCCGCGCGTTTCTCGCGTTCCTGCGTTACAACCGCAACGTCTCGGCCCAGACCGTCCGCGCCTATGCGACCGATCTCGAACAGTTCGTCGCGTTCCTCGCCGCGCGCGACGGCTGCCGCCCGAGTCAGGTGCCCGTGACCCGCTTCGACGCCGAGGGCGTGCGTGGCTTTCTCGGCGATCAGCACGCGCGCGGATTGAGTCGCGCATCGAGCGCGCGCCGGCTGGCGGCGGTTCGAACGTTCGCGCGGTATCTTGTCCGCGAGGAGCGGTTCGCCGACGATCCGACGTCACTCGTCAGCGCGCCGCGCCAGCAGCGCGCCTTGCCCGCGCATCTCGTCCATGACGAGGTCACGCGACTCTTGGCTGCGCCCGACGCGGAGACGCCGGCTGGAAGACGCGATCGCGCCATCCTCGAGCTCTTCTACGCATCAGGGCTGCGGCTCAGTGAGCTCGCTGATCTCGATCTCGCCGATCTCAACTTGTCGAGCCGTATCGTGCGCGTGCGCGGCAAGGGCGGGAAGGAGCGGCTCGTGCCTTTCAATCGTGCGGCCGCGGAGGCGATCCGGACGATGACGCCCGATCGACGGCTGACGACGGCTCCGTCGAGGCGTGGGCGTGGGCCCGCGCGTCATGGACGCGCGCGCGATCCGCTCTTTCTCAACGCGCGCGGCGGCCGTCTGACGTCTCGGAGCATCGATCGCATCGTCCGCCGCTACGTGAGGGAAGCCGGCATCGCGCAGCCCATCAGCCCGCACGCCCTGCGGCACACCTTCGCGACGCATCTGCTCCAGGCGGGCGCGGACCTGCGGGTGATTCAGGAGCTGCTCGGGCACGCGCGGCTGAACACGACACAGCGTTACACGCACCTCGACGTCGGACGTCTGATGGACGTCTATCGCGAAGCGCATCCCAAAGCGAAACTCGACGGACCGGCGGGGGACGCGACGGACGGCCCGGGCCGCCCGCCGCGTTGAGGGGACTAGCTGGTGACGGCTTCCGCCATCGGCCTCCGGCCGCGCGGAATTTCGATGTTGAGAATCTTGATCTTGTAGTTCATCACGCGCGGGCTGATCGCGAGCAGTTCGGCGGCGTCCTTCTGCACCCAGTTGGACATGCGTAGCGCTTCGACGACGGCCTGCCGTTCGATGTCCTCGAGCGGGATCCCGGTCGGTGGGATCTTGACGACCGGCGATCGATCGGCCGGCGAGCTCTGCGCCGAATGCTCACCGATCTGCAGGTCATCGACGCGGACCACGGTGCCTTCGGCCAGCAGGACCGCGCGTTCGACAACGTTCTCGAGCTCGCGGATGTTGCCGGGCCAGTTGTGCCGCATGAGCACTTTCAGCGCCTCGGCGTCGATGCCGTCGATCTTTTTCTTCAGCTCGCCGGCGAAGCGGCGGACGAAGAACTCGGCAAGCGCCGGGATGTCGTCTTTGCGGTCGCGCAGAGGCGGCATCTCGACCGACACGACGTTCAGCCGATAAAAGAGGTCTTCGCGGAACCGGCCCTCCTGCACCATCTGGGTCAGGTTGCGGTTGGTCGCGGCGATGATGCGTACGTCCACGCGCAGCGTCCGCGTGCCGCCGAGCCGCTCGAACTCGTGCTCCTGGAGCACGCGCAGGATCTTGGCTTGCGTGCTCGGGCTCATGTCGCCGACTTCGTCGAGGAACAGCGTGCCGCCATCGGCCTGCTCGAACCGGCCGATGCGCTGCTTGTCGGCGCTCGTGAACGCGCCCTTCTCGTGACCGAAGAGCTCCGACTCGAGCAGGTTCTCCTGCAGCGCGGCGCAGTTCACCTTGACGAACGCGCGGCTCGCGCGCGTCGAGTTGTGATGGATGGCCCCTGCGATGAGCTCCTTGCCCGTGCCCGTTTCGCCGCGGATGAGCACCGTCGAATTGCTCCGCGCCACCTTCTTCACGATGCCGAGCACTTGGTGCAGTGCGCCGCTCGCGCCGACGATGCGGTCGAAGTCGTAGAGATCCTGCTGCTCGTGGCGCAGGTACTCAACCTGGTACTTGAGATGCCGGAGCTCGATCGCCTTCTCGATCTTGAGCTCCATCTCTTCGATTTCGAACGGCTTCTGCACGAAGTCGAAGGCGCCGATCTTCATCGCCTCGACCGCGGTGTGGATCGATCCAAACGCGGTCATCAGGATGACCGCGGCGTTCGGCTGGATCGATCGTGTCGTGCGCAGGACATCCATGCCGTCGGCGCCGCCCATGCGCAGGTCGGTCAGCACGACGTCGTACTGGCTGTCCTGCAGCCGCTCGATGGCCAGCGTGCCGTTGGCCGCCTCCTCCGCGTCGTGCCCGGCATTGACCAGCGCGCGCACGAGGCCCTTCCGCAGCGAATCGTGATCGTCGACGACGAGAATACGTCCCATAGCTATCTCCCCATGCTTCGAATCGAGGGCACGACCGGCAGCGTCACGCGGAAGGTCGCTCCGCGGCCGGGGGCCGAGACCGCGTCGATGCGGCCGTCGTGGGCGTCGACGACCTTGCGGACGATCGCCAGGCCGAGGCCCGTACCTTGCGGTTTGGTCGTGAAGAACGGACTGAAAATGCGCTCGAGGTCGTCGGCGGCGATGCCAGGGCCGCTATCGCGCACCTCGATGGCCACCTGCGGTGCGGCGGCCTCGCCGCCCGGCGACAGATCCTCGTCGACCGCGACGAGCGAAGCGCCGAGGTGGACGTGGCCTTCGCCGCCGAGCGCCTCGAAGGCGTTGGCGAGCAGATTCGAGAAAAGCTGCCGGAGCTGGTGCGAGTCGGCGAGCAGATCCGGGACGTCGGGCGCGACGTCGGTGTCGATCGATACCGCGCCGCGGCGACGCTTGCCCTCGGCGAGCGTGATCGAGTCCTTGAGGACGTCGGCGAGCGAGACGCGCTCGACCTGCAGCTGGATCGGCCGCACGAACTCGAGGACTTCGACGACGATCGCGTTGGCCATCTTGGCCTCCTTGATGATGTCGTCGAGCGTTTCGAGCGCGTCCGGCTGTTCGGCGAGCTGGCGCTTGAGCACGCCGGCCATGACTTCGATGCTCGCGAGCGGATTCTTCACTTCGTGCGCGATGGCCGCCGCCATCTCGCCGAGCGCGGCGAGCCGATCGCGCAGCCGGTCGCGCTCTTCCATTTGTTCGACCCGCGTGAGGTCCTTGAAGAAGAGGGTCGCGCCCACGAGCACGCCCGCGTCGTCGTAGATCCGCGAGAGCGTGTAGCCAATCGCGCGGCGCGTCTTTCGGAGACGCATTTCGGCACGGTTGGGCAGGTCGTCGCTCTCGAACGCCTGTTGGAGCACGCGGGTGACTTCGGGGCAGTCGTGCAGAACCCGCGTGAACGGCTGGCCGAGGTCGTTGGGCTGCGGGCGCAAGCCCAGCACGCGATACGCGATGTCGTTCATGGCCGCGACTTCGCCGTTGCGCGTAATCGCCAGGACGCCGTTGCGCAAATTGAAGACGAGGTGGCGGAAGAACCGCTCACCGAGTGGGGCCGCGTCGGCTGCCTGCGGACCGCGATCGCGGCGGCGCGTGGCCGTCGTCCGCACGATTCGCCGGTCGAGCGCTGCCGCGCTGGCCGAGCCTGTCTGACGTCGCATCTTCAGCCTCCCCACGTTGCCGGCCTGAATGAAGGCAAGGGACGTACCCACCAGCTTCGAAGCTGAAGGCACGAAAACTGTGCGTGAATCGCGTCCCAGTCCAGACGTGACGGCCGAGATGATTACAGAACTGGCCGGTAGTTACAAAGATGTAAGTATCGGCCGTCAGTCCGGCTGATCGGCGGTTTGCAGCGCTTCCCACTGCTGCATCAAATCGCCAACTTCCCACATGAGGGATTGGTGCCGGGCGATGGCTGCCTCGGCCGTCTGCCGATCGCTGTAGAAATCGGCCGCGGCCATCGCTTCTTCGAGGGAGCGGATTTCCTGCTCGCGGTCGGCGATGCGGGCCTCGAGGTCCTCGACGCGCCGGGCGCGCTGTTCGCGGGCCCGGCGCTCTCGCCTGGCGTCGGCGTCGGGGCGGCGCCGATCGGCGCCGCGCCCGGCCGCTGGGGCCTCGAGCTTGCGGGCGGCGGCGTGCGCCGCGGCGTCGCTGCCCGGCCGGCCGCTGTGGTCGCCGGCCGTCGGCGCGCCTGGGCGCGCCGACGGAGCGGCGCCCGCGCCGATCGGAGCCGACGCGGTCAGCGGCGCAGCCGCTGACCGCTCGGGTGTCGCCGGCCGCGCCGTACCGGTCTCGGCTCGACGCGCCTGGCTCCACAGGAACTCTTCGTACGTGCCCGGATACACCTCGAGATCGCCGCCTCCGACGCTGACGATCTTCGTTGCCAGGCGGTCGACGAAATAGCGATCGTGCGAGACGAAAATCAACGTGCCGCCGAAGTCCGCGAGCGCGTCGAGCAGCACGTCCTTCGAGTCGAGGTCGAGGTGATTGGTCGGCTCGTCGAGCAGCAGCGTGTTGGCCGGCCGGAGCAGCATCCGCGCGACGGCCAGCCGCGTGCGCTCGCCGCCCGAGAGCACGCCCGCCTTCTTGTAGATGTCGTCGCCCGCGAACAGGAAGCCGCCGAGAATGTTGCGAATGGCCGGCACCATGCCGACGGGCGAATCGGCCTCCATCACTTCGTACACGGTCTTCGCCGGATCGAGCCGGTTGGCTTCATCCTGCGCGAAGTACTGCATGACGACCTGGTGCCCCTCGCGTCGTACACCGCGATCGGGCGCTTCGGTTCCGGCGAGCATCCGCATCAGCGTCGACTTGCCGGCGCCGTTCGGCGCCACGATTGCGATGCGGTCGCCGCGTTCGACGGTCAGGCCGATGCGATCGAAGACGACGTGGTCGTCGTAGCGCTTGTGGACGTCCTCGAGCGTGAGCACCGACCGTCCGCTCTTCGGGCACGTGGGAAACGTGAAGTGCACGCGGTGCCGTTCCGGCGGCACTTCGATCGGCACGATCTTGTCGAGCATCTTGATGCGGCTCTGCACCTGCGCGGCCTTGGTCGCCTGGTACCGGAACCGATCGATGAACGCCCGCATGCGCGCGATCTCGTCGTCCTGATCCTGCTTGGCTTTGCGGCGCTGCGTGAGCTCGGCCTCACGCTGGACCAGATACCGCGAGTACGTGCCGACGTAGTCCGTGATCGTGCGCAGCGAGAGATCCGCGATGCGCGTCACGACGGCGTCGAGGAAGAAGCGGTCGTGCGAGACGAGGATGACGGCGTACGGGTACGCCGTGAGGTAGCCCTCGAGCCAGTTGCGCGCGTCGAGGTCGAGGTGGTTCGTCGGCTCGTCGAGCAAGAGGAGGGTCGGCCGGCCAAGCAGCAACTTCGCGAGCGCGACGCGCATCTGCCAGCCGCCCGAGAAGCTCTCGGTGCGTTTGTCGAAGTCGTCGCGCGAAAATCCGAGTCCTGTGAGGATCTGCGTGACGCGGAGCTCGACGCTGTGTCCCTCCTCGCGGCGGAGGAAGTCGGAGAGATCGTGATAGCGGACGAGCAGCCCCTCGTGCTCGCCGTCGGGTAGCGCCGGATCGGCCAGATCGTGCTCGATGCGGTCCAGCTCTCGCCGGGCATCGAGCACCGGCTGGAACGCGGTGGAGGCTTCGTCGAAGAGCGTGCGGCCCTCGTGCTCGATGCCGTCCTGCGGCAGGTAGCCGATCGTCACGCCCGCGGGCCGGGCCACGCCGCCGCGATCGGCCTCCTCGAGCCCAGCGAGCATCCGGAGCAGCGTTGTCTTGCCCGCGCCGTTCGGGCCGCAGAGTCCCACGCGGTCGCCGTCACCGACCGTCCAGGTCACGTTGTCGAGCAGGACGCGTTCACCGAAGGACTTGGTCAGGCCGGTCAGTTGAATCAACGAGCGGAACCTCGATCCCTCATTGTACGTGCTGCGTGGCCGGGCCTGGCCCGGCAGCACGCTCGCCGGCCCTGCGCCGTATACTGGCCGAAAGAGCGCCGTACAGACTGGGCTCGCACCGCTGCCGTCTAAGGGGACAGGACGCGCGGAGGCGGCCGCCTTCGCGCTCCTGGCCCGACATGACCCGGACGGATGAGGAGCTTGTCGCCCGCGCGACAGCGGGAGACCTGGAGAGCTTCAACCAGCTCGTAGCGCGCTGGGAACGGCCGATCCACGCGTTGGCCTACCGGACGCTTGGCCGCGACGAGGACGCGCGCGACGTCGTACAGGAAGCCTTCCTGCGCGCCTATCGCGGGCTACGCGGCTTCAAGGGCGAGGCGAAGTTTTCTTCCTGGCTCTACCGCATCACGCTGAATCTCTGCCGCGACTGGGTCCGCTGCGAGCGGCGGGCCGCGCTCGTGCAGCCGCCCGAAGGCACCGACGCCGTCGATTTGGCTGATGAACGCGCGGCGCCGACCGAATCGGTCGAGGAACTGGTCGCGCGTCGGGAGATGTCGAAGGCCGTGAGCCGTGCGATGGCCGAACTGCCCGAGGAGCAGCGCCACGCCATCCTGCTGAAGGAGTACCACGGCCTGACGTTCCAGGAGATTGCGGACATGCTCGGGTGTCCGTTGAGCACGGTCAAGACCCGCCTGTATCAGGGCCTGTCCGTGCTGCGGCGCCGGCTCGAACGCCAGCAGGCCGAAGAAGCCAGCCTGCGCCGCGCGACGTGGGAGAGCAGCTCTTCCTGAGGACCGTTGTCACATGTGCGACGAACGAGAACGACTGATTGGGTACGTCTACGACGAGTGCGATCCCGACGAACGGCAGGTGATTGCCGACCACGTTGCGTCGTGTGAAACCTGTCAGCAGGAGATCAGCGGCCTGCGTCGCGTGCGCGAGGACCTGCTCGCCTGGGACGTCCCCGAGTACGAGTCCGTGTGGCGGCCATTCGTGCCGCCGCGCGCCGTGTCCTGGCGCGATCTGCCGGTCTGGGCACTGGCGGCGGCCGCCGTGCTGCTCCTTCTGGCGGGCGGCGCCGGTGGCGCGTTCACCTACGCGATGCTGCCGCATCGTCCCGTGCTCGCGGCCGCCGCGGCCCCGCGTCCAGCCGTCATTCCCGCGTCCGACGTCGTGCGCGCGGCGGATCTCGACGCGCTCGAGGCGCGGCTGACCGAGAAGCTCCAGAACGAAGTCGACGCGCGCGTCAAACTCGTGGCCGCGCACGCGCCGGCGCCAGCGATCGAACCCGCGTCCGACGTCGCGACCTCACCCGAGGATCTGCGGCGACAGGTGCAGACGCTTCGCGTCACGCTCGATCGCGTGTCGAAGGCTCAGGACCAGTTGTCGAAGTCGGTCTATGCCGATCTGATGAGCTTCGGCGAGACGCAGCGTCGCATCGAGCAGGGCAACAACTACATCCTGACGTCGCTCGTCAAGCACGCTCCGGCCGACGGGTCCATGGGGCGATGAACGGAGGATGCCAGTGATTCGACGGATGGTCCTTCTCGTGGCGTGCCTGGGCGTGGCGGCGCCGCTCTGGGCACAGACGCCGGCGCCTGTCGAAGATCCGGCCAAGCCGCAGGTTCAGGCGTTCGAGATGGTGCTGCGCGGCGCGGTCGACCTCGGCGGGCAGCGATTCGCCCAGCAGGCCGCCAAGGTCGTGCCGAACATCTATCTGGCGCCCTTCAGCACGCCCGTCGTCGTGGGCTTGCGGATCGAAGGCGTCTACTGGTTCGACGTGCAGGTGCCCCGCATCCTGCAGACCGGTGTTCTTTACTACATGGACAACGCGCCTCGGCGGAGCGCAGGCGGCGCGGGTGCCGTGGCCGCGCGGCCGGTCGCCTCGCCTGGGCGTGTGGGCGCGACCGCGGGCGATGTGCCTGACGATCCCATGACCCAGTCGCCGGTCGCCGGCGACGACGGCCAGCGCGCAGCGTCGGTCCCGGACCCGGATACGCAGTATTCGGCGCAGGTGAAGGACGCGCTCATCGACGCCATGCTCGACAGCTCGGGCGTGCTCCCGATGACGGCGGGCGATCGACTCGTGATCGTCGTGAGCGGCACGGGAGCGGCCGTGACCAATCCGCTCTATCGCGACGAGCGCTTGATCCTGACCGTGAAGAGCAGCGATCTGGCCGATCTGCACCAGGGGAAATTGACGCGCGACGCGGTCAAGCAGCGGATCACGCAGACCGTGTTCTGATCTACAATCCGGCCCTGTCATGCTTTCTCGATGGCTTCTGGCCGGCGTGCTCGCCTGCGCGGTCGTGGGCAGCGTGTCCTGCGGTCCCGGCATCGATCTCACGAAGCTGAAGGTCACCGACGTCTTCAGCGGGTGGTACGACTTCGGTGTGGTTGACGGCCTGAATAAGCTCGTGCCGAGCATCAGCTTCCGTCTGCAGAACACGGGAGACGTTCCGGTTACCGAAGTGCAGTTGACCGTGAGCTTCTGGCAGGACGGCGCCGACGGCGAATGGGACTCGAAAGAAGTCGCTGGCGTCGGCGGCACGACGCTCGCACCGGGCAGCTCGACCGATCCGATTCTCGTGCGGGCGGGCGCCGGCTACACGCTGGCGCAGCCGCGCGCCGAGCTCTTCACCCACCGGTTGTTCAAGGACGCCACCGCGAAGATCTTCGCGAAGCGAAACGGCAAGATCGTGCCGATCGGCCAGTTCAAGCTCGACCGCCGCATCATCCCGCATGCCACAACGGCCGGCGCAGAGTAGTCTGCACCGGCCGTCGCTTCGATCCCGATTCCGTCCGTCGTTCTGCCGTCAGTCCTTCTTCAGGCTGCCGCGCGCCGTCGTCGTGCGCCCTTCCTGCACCTGCACGTCAAGCGTGAGCGGCTGATAGCCGTCGGCCCGCACTTCGATCTCGTGGCGGCCGGGCTGCAGGTCGAGGTGATGGCTGAGGCCGTCGAATTCATCGACGACGCCCACGAGCGCACCGTCCACGTAGACCTTGGCCTCCTTGGGATTGACGCGGAGGCGCACCGATCCGGTCGGATGGGTGTCGCGCTCGACGCGGTCCTCGAGGCCGCTGGCGAGCGACGTCGTGTAGTACGGCGAGTAAGGCGAATACGGATAGTAGCTGAACGGGTCGTACCAGAGCCCGTAGCGTCCCCAGCCCCACTCGGTGCCGCCGAACGCCCATGGGTCGTAGGTCACGAAGCCGAGGTTCCATCCGAAGCCGGACGAGTACCACGGATACCAGCTGCCCCACGGACCGTAGAGCGGGAACGAGACGCCGCCCCCGCCGCCGCCGGGTTCAACCGATCCGCGCCGGACCGCATTGCCCTGCAGCGCGCGACCGCCGCGCTCGCGCGCGCGTTCGCCTACGATGACGCCGCCCGGGACCGTCGCCCCGGTGCGCGCGCCGCCAGACCCGACCACGCGGGCGTTGCTGCCAGTCACGATCGGAGCCGAGCCGGAACGCGGCCGCGCGCGGCCGGATGATTCGGTCGGGCCGCTCGACTGCGGCTGACTCGAACGAGAATGTGCGCGTGGCGCAGGCGCAGGCGCTGGAGTGGGAGCGGGAGGCGGTGCCGCCTGCGCCGTCCCACCAGACGACGATCCGCCCGATGACGACGCGCCCGACGAGCCACCGCCGCGGCGGGACGCCTGTGCCCAGGAGGCCGTCGGCATCGCCAGCCCCAACGCCACGACAAATGCTCCTGCGACGTAGATTGGCCGAGCCATGTGTCTCTCCTTCAGTTGATCTGCGCGTTGATCGCCTTTTGCAATTGTACTGCCACGATGACGAGTCGCCCACCCGAAGCCGGCCCCCGCCGCTGGCGCGGACGGCTGTCCAGTTCTCCTGGCGGTTTCGCGGCCGTGCTGTCCTGTCTCTCGCGCGACCGCGCGCGGCGCGATCGCTTGCCCCTGACGCGCCGTCGGCACTACGATGCGACGAGGGTCCCCGATCGCGCCGGCATGAGGCCACGCCTTCGTTTTCCGGCCATCTCCACACATGTCACAGCCTCACGCCACGACCGTGCTCGCCGTCCGTCATCAGGGCAAGGTCGTCCTGGCCAGCGACGGCCAGGTCACGCTCGGCCAGACCGTCGTCAAGCACCAGGCGCGCAAGGTGCGGCGCTTGTATCAGGATCGCGTGCTGGCCGGCTTCGCCGGATCGGCGGCTGACGGGTTCGCGCTGTTCACGCGCTTCGAGAGCAAGCTCGAATCACATCGCGGCAATCTGGAGCGCGCGGCGGTCGAGCTCGCGCGCGACTGGCGAACCGACCGACTGCTGCGCCGGCTCGAGGCTATGATGCTCGTCGCCGACGGCACGGCCATGTACCTGCTCTCCGGCACCGGCGATCTCATCGAGCCAGACGATGGCGTGATGGGGATCGGATCGGGCGGTCCGTACGCCATGGCCGCGGCCCGCGCCCTCGTCCAGCACAGCACGCTCGATGCACGCGGCATCGTCGAACAGGCGATGGCGATTGCGGCCGGCATCTGCATCTACACGAACGATCACCTCACACTGGAAGAGCTCTGAATGGCCACGATCGCGCTGCGGGAACTCTCGTCGTCTTCGGCCGAGTCGCTGACGCCTCGCGAGACCGTCGCTGAGCTCGACAAGTACGTCGTCGGTCAGGCCAAGGCGAAGCGCGCCGTCGCCATTGCGTTGCGCAACCGGTTCCGCCGGCAGCGGTTGTCGCCGGCGATGGCCGAGGAAGTGGCGCCGAAGAACATTCTGATGATCGGGCCGACCGGCGTCGGCAAGACGGAGATCGCGCGGCGGCTCGCGCGCCTGGCGCAGTCGCCGTTCCTCAAGGTCGAGGCGTCGAAGTTCACCGAGGTCGGCTACGTCGGCCGCGACGTCGAGTCGATGGTGCGCGATCTCGTCGAAATCGCCGTCAAGATGCTGCGCGAGGAACGTGAGGTCGAAGTGCGCGAGCGCGCGCGCCAAGCCGCGGAAGAGCGCGTGCTCGACCTGCTCCTGCCGCCTTCACCGCCGTCGCCTTTCGGCGAGACATCGCCTGATGCCCAGGCCGCGCGCGAGCAGTTGCAGGCGACACGCGAGCGGCTGCGCGAGCAACTGCGCGCGGGCCGGCTCGACGGCAAGTCCATCGAGGTCGACGTCCGCGATCGCTCGACGCCGTCGTTCGAGGTCATTCAGGGATCGTCGGTCGAGGAGATCGGCGTCAACCTGCGCGACATGCTGCCGGGCCTCTTTCCCGGCAAGACGCGCCGGCGCCGCCTGCCCGTGCCCGAAGCGCTCGACTACCTGACGACCGAAGAGGCGCAGAAGCTCATCGACATGGAAGGCGTCGCGCGCGCGGCCATCGAGCGCGTCGAGCAGGCCGGCATCATCTTCATCGACGAGATCGACAAGATCGCCGGCCGCGAAGGGCAGCAGGGACCCGACATCAGCCGCGAAGGCGTGCAGCGCGACCTGCTGCCGCTGGTCGAGGGCACGACCGTCAATAGCAAGTACGGCATGGTGCGGACCGATCACATCCTGTTCATCGCCGCCGGCGCGTTCCACGTGTCGAAGCCGTCCGATCTCATTCCCGAGCTGCAGGGCCGCTTCCCGATCCGCGTCGAGCTCGAAGCGCTCGGCCGCGATGAATTCGTCCGCATCCTGACCGAGCCGGAGAGCGCGCTGATCAAGCAGTACACCGCGCTCATGGCGACCGAGGGCGTCACGCTCGACTTCACGGCCGACGGCATCCGCCGCATCGCCGAGTTGGCCGCGCTCGTCAACGACCGCACCGAGAACATCGGTGCGCGTCGGCTGCACACGCTCATGGAGCGCATCCTCGACGACGTGTCGTTCCGCGCGCCGGAGCTCGGTGGCCAGACGGTGACGATCGACACGGCCTATGTCGATCGCATGGTCGAGGACATCGCGCGCAGCGACGACTTGTCCCGCTACATCCTGTGACACGACGGACCTCCGCCGCGCTCGCCCTCGCTGCCGCGGCGCTCGTCGCGTCGGCCGCGTGCGGCAAGAAGGGCAACCCGTTGCCGCCGCTTCGGCCCGTGCCCGCGCGCGTCAGCGATCTGACCGTGCGACGAACGGCGGCCGGCATCGAACTGCACCTGACGATTCCGTCTGGCAATACTGACGGCACGACGCCTCCCGCCGTAGAACGAGTCGAGATCTACGCGAAGCCCGTCGCGGCGAACACCACCCTCGCGTCGACCGCGGATGCCATTACCGGCGACTCGAACAACCGCCGCACGACGATCGCGGTCCGACGGCCGGAGCCGGAGTCCGACGAGAGCGAGAAGCCGGCGAGCGACAAGGCCGCGCCGCCCGCGCCCGCCACACAGGTACCTGCCGCGCCCACTGAGCCCGCGCCGGGCGACCCGGTGACATTCGAGGATCATCCGTCGCCCCTCTGGACCGCGGCGACAGCGGTCGATTACGTCGCCGTCGCGATTGCCGGCGGCGGCCGAGGCCGCCGCAGTCCGCTCTCGGCCATCGTCACCGTCCCACTGGGCGATCTGCCGAAGGCTCCGACCGAGGTGACCGCCGAGAGCGACGACAAAGTCACGCGCCTTTCCTGGACGATGCCGCGGTTGCCCGGGCCGCCGCCGCCGGCGCCACTGGCGGTGTTGACCGTGCCGGCATCCGCCACCGCCACGCCGAGCGTCTCTGCCGCCGACGCGGCATCGATGTTCGTGCTGCCCGCGCCGGCCGTGGCCATGCCCGCGGCGCCCGCGGCACCAGCGGCGACGCTGGGCCTCGCGCGACCGGGACGCGAAGGTTCCGGTGGATTCGGGACGTTCGAGCCGGAGCGCGGCGGACGTGGTGGACGCGGCCAACGTGAGGGAAGAGGCGGACGTGCCGGAGGACGTGGATCGAGGGGCGCTGGGGCGGCCACCGCTCGTCCGGCCCCGCCACCGCCGCAGCTCGCGGCCGAAGTGCTGCGCGTGAACCCGTCCCCGAAACCCGGCGAGACGGCGCTCACGTTGCTGACGACGACGCCCGTGAGCCAGCCGACGTTCACCGTGCCCGTGGAGTTCGGCGTCGAGCAGTGCTTCGTCGTGCGTGCGCTCGTCGTGATGGGGCCGGTGACGCTCGAAAGCGCGCCATCGGCGCCGCGGTGCATCACGCCGGTCGATCGCTATCCGCCGGCCGCGCCGACCGGCCTTCAGGCCATTCAAGAAGGCACGGCCGTCACGCTCAACTGGTCGCCCGTCGACGCGCCGGACCTTGCCGGCTACATCGTCCTGCGCGGCGACGGCACCGGTGAGACGATGCGTCCGCTCATGCGCGAGCCGGTGACGACGACGATCTATCGTGACGAGACGGTGACGGCCGGCGCGACGTACACCTATTCGATCTACGCCGTCGATCGGGCGACGCCGCCGAACGTCAGCCAGCAGTCCAATCGCGAGACGATTACGGTCCGCTGACGAGCGGGAGGAGCCGAAACCATGGTGCGGTTGTACCGGATCGCGCACGACGCGGGCACGCTCCATGCGGCGGAACGCGAGGGGCGCTTTCGGCTCGTCGACGGCGACATCTTCGCGTCATTCCACGAAGGCCCGGAGATCGTGGCCGACACGGCCCGCTGGCTGGCGCCCGTGCGGCCGTCGAAGATCATCGGCGTCGGCCTCAACTATCGCGACCGCGCGGCGGAGCTCGAGGAGGCGCTGCCCGACGAACCTCGTCTGATGCTGAAACCGCCGACGGCAGTCGTGGGGCCGAACGCGGCGATCGAGGTGCCGACCTGGGCGGGCCGCGTCGACTACGAAGCCTCGGTCGGCGTGGTCATCGGCCGCACGGCGCGTCACGTGCCCGCGCGGCGCGCCTACGACTACGTGCTCGGCCTCACCGCGGTGAACGACGTCACGGCGCGCGACCTCGAGCGCGGCGATGGCCAGCCGACGCGCGCGCGCGCGTTCGACACGTTCGCGCCGGTCGGTCCGTGCATCGCGGTCGGCCTCGACGGACGCGATCTCGCCATTCACGCGTACGTCAACGGCGACATCCGGCAGGATTCGCGCACGCGTGAGATGATCTTCACGATCCCGGAGCTCGTGGAGTTCGTCTCCGCCGTGATGACCTTGGTGCCAGGCGACATCATCCTCACGGGCACGCCCGCTGGCGCCGGACCGGTCCAGCCGGGCGATCAGGTTACGATTCACGTAGAAGGCGTCGGCGCGCTCACGAGCCCGGTCGTGGCGCGAGACGAAAGTGCGGGGCGGCCGGAGACGGCGCCATCATCCAACCCATAAGGTGCGTCATGAAGCTGTTCATTGATTCCGGCAATCTGCACGAAATCGAGTCGCTCGTTCCCCTGGGCATCATCGACGGCATCACCACGAATCCTTCGCTCCTCGCCAAGGAAGGCGGCGACGCCCGCGCGATCGTCAAGCGCATCTGCGAGGTGGTGAAGGGGCCGGTGAGCGCCGAGGTCGTCGCGACCGAGTCGGGCGCGATGATTGCCGAGGGCCGCGAGCTCGCAAAAATTGATGATCACGTCGTCGTGAAGATTCCGTTCACGCGCGAGGGCATCAAAGCTATCAAGGCGCTGTCGGGTGAAGGCATCCGCATCAACACGACGCTCATCTTCTCGGCGACGCAGGCGCTGTTCGCGGCCAAGGCCGGCGCGGCCTACGTGAGCCCGTTCGTCGGCCGGCTCGACGACATCGCGTCGGACGGCATGCTGCTCATCGAGCAGATCGTCGAGATCTTCGACCACTACGAGTTCGGGACCGAAGTGCTCGTCGCGAGCGTTCGCTCGCCCATGCACATCGTCACGGCCGCGCGCATGGGGGCCGACATCTGCACGTGCCCCGCGAAGGTCATCGACGCCTGTTTCAACCATCCGCTGACCGACATCGGTCTGGAGAAGTTCCTGAAGGACTGGGAGCAGGCCAAGCGCGGGAAGTGACCGCTGATCCGCTAATCTGAAGGGCGTGACGTCGCCCGTGCCGCCGACATCCCCCGAGACGCCCCCGGCGGCCGGGGGCGTTCGCCGGTTCACGTGGCGATGGCTGCGGCGCCTGCTCGCGCTGGTCGTCGCGGTCGTGGCCGCGGGGCTCATGTCGGTCTTCACGATCGATCTCGGACCCGCGCTCAAGCACACGGCCGAGGTCTACGGCACGAAGTATCTGAACGGACGGCCGCTCCACATCGGGCGCCTGTCGGCGAAGCTCACGCCCGGCGATTTCGTCCTCGATAACGTCGTGATCGAAGGCCGGCGGTCTGACGACCGGCCGTTCTTTTCGGCTGGACGCATCAGCGTGCACGTGCCCTGGTGGACGATCTTCCGCCACCAGATCGTCGTCGAGGTTACGCTCGACGACTGGCACATGGTCGTCGAGCGCTGGGTGGACGGCCACAACGTGCCGAAGTTCGGCCAGCCGCGCACGCGACCGAGCGGGCCGCGACGGTTCACGACGACGGTCAGCTTCGTTCACGCCAGCCACGGGTCGTTCGTCTACGACGACCACGTCACGCCGTGGAGCGTGACGGCGCCGAACCTCGGGTTCGATCTCGTCCGATCGGAGGCGCTCGACACCTACATCGGCCGATCGACGTTCAGCGACGGCGTGGTCCGCATCCAGGACTACAAGCCGATGCGGACCTCGATGACAACGCGGTTCGATCTGGACGGCGGGCTCGTGCACCTGCGCCACATCGACCTCCTCACCGACGGCACGCGGTCGCACGTGACCGGCGAAGTGGGCTTCGCGAGCTAGCGGGAGGAGACCTATAACGTCAACTCGACCGTGGAC
>CALFMR010000413.1 GCA_937880585.1 uncultured Acidobacteriota bacterium | reverse complement strand
GAAGTTGACCGAACTAAAAGCTCAAACAAGACGAGATGTCAAGTGCGTTAGAACCTAGACGCCGGCCATGTTGGGATTGGCGATCGTCACGCCGCGCTTGAGGAGCACGCGGCCGTCCTGCTTCCAGAAGAAGCTCACGGCGCTGTCCTGCGAGACGACGAACGCGGCCGTCTGGTGCGCGACGGCCACGCAGCGCAGGGCGGACCGATGGCGCATGCCGAAGCTCTCGCTATCGACCTCGGGCCACGCGCCGGGCCGCTGCGCGTGACCGGTCACCTCGTAGGCCGACACCGCGCGCGCCGCGTCGAGCACGATCTCGGCGCCGAAGCCCAGCACGCGCAAATCGGAGCTGACGACGAGCGCACCGTCGACGGCGCTGAGACGGGCGACGAGGTCGGCGGCGTCCGACAACGCGTCTTCCGCGAGGACCATCGCGTCCTCGAGCCGCGTCGCCTCGATGTCGACGAGCACATCGGCGCTCGGTCCCGCGGCGAGCCGCCGCTCGATGAACGCATGTCGTGCGTTGAGAAACGCGACGAACCGATCGGTCAACATGCTCTGGCGCTCGTCGACGTCGAACTTCGTCCGCACGGGCAGCGCGCCGGCCGCGCCGGGCGCCACGAGCAGCAACGTGCCGCCATGACCGTGCGCCTGGATGCCGCCGACAATCGACAACACCGTGTTGAGCAGCGCGGTCCACTCGAAGTCCGACGCCTCGCGCTCAGGTTCGCGGCCGTACCGCACGATGCGAGACCGCACCGCGTCTCCGCCGCGCGTGAGCAGATCGCTGATCGGCAGGAACTCGATCTCCGAGAACGCGAGTTGGTCCTGGAGGCTGCCCGAGTCGAGCGTCGCGAGCTTGATGCCGCCGCGGTAGATGTGCAGCTCACCCGAATCGCGCACGTCGATGAGCAGCGCGTAGGGCGCCGCGCGATGGTAGATGGACTTGCCGCTTCGCGCCCGCGCGAGGTTCGAGCCGACGTGGAGCACGCCGGTGATCTCGCACGCGTCGGCATCGCCGCCGGGCGGACACCGCACGAGAATGGCGGCGTTGGCCGGACTCACGGCCGGCGCGAGTGATCGCAGTGCGTCGACCGTGAGCCGGCGCGGCGTCTGGAACGGCACGATCGGCACGGCGTCGGTCGTGCCCTCACGCGTCACCGCGCTCGCGGGCGCGCAGCACAGGACGAACTGCAGATGCCGGCCTTCCTCGCGCGCGAAGCTCGCGAAGAAGGCGGTCTCGAGCACGTACCGAAGTTGGTCGACTGGCGGCAGTGGCGGCGCGGGATGATCGTGCCTTGCGACGAACGTCTGCCAGCGCGCGATCACCTGATCGGAGAGGTCGGCGGGAAACGCGTACGACATCGCTCGCTACCATAGGAGCAGCCGCCGGCGATGTCCAGCCAACTGCCCATCCGGGTGATGCGCACCTTGCGGGTGTCTGCCAGGATGGCGACATGAGTCATACATCCTTGCTCGCCCTTTCCGACGCGCTCGCGGACGCCGTCGGCGTCATCGCGCCATCGGTCGTCCAGGTCCACGGCCGCCGGCGCCCCGCGAGCGGCGTCGTCTCGGACACGGACCTCGTCATCACCACGGCGCGCGCACTCGGACGTGAAGACGGCGTGCGCGTGACGACCGGCGATGGTGAGACCCATGCGGCCGCCGTCGCCGGCTGGGACGCGGCGACGGGTCTCGTGCTGTTGCACGTCAACGGCCTCACGGCGCCGCCCGCTCCGCGGGCGGCCGCCGACCCGCGCGTCGGCCAGCTCGCGCTGGCCGTCGCGCGCTCCTGGAGCAACGCCGTCACGGCGTCGAGCGGCATCGTGTCGGTCATCGGCGGCCCGCTCCCAACCGGACGCGGCGGCTCGATCGAACGCGTGATCCGGACCGATGCGCCGATGCACGGCGGCTTCGCCGGCGGCGCGTTCGTCGACCCGGCCGGTCAGCTCGTCGGTCTCACGACCGCGGCGGAGATCCGCGGCCTCGGCGTCGTGCTCCCGGCCGACCTCGTCTGGAAGACGGCGGCCGCGCTCGCCGTCCATGGGACGGCGAAGCGCGGCTACCTGGGCTTGTCAAGCCAGCCGGTCGCGCTGCCGGAACGGCAGCGTGCCGGCGGGCGCGACCAGGCGCTGCTCGTCGCCGGCGTCGCCGCGGGCAGCCCGGCCGACGCGGCCGGACTGCTCGTCGGCGACGTCGTTCTGGCGGTCGACGGGCGCGCGGTCCGGTCGCCCGTCGACCTGCTCGATCTGCTGCACGGGGATCGCGTCGGGCGCACCGTGGCCGTCGAGCTCGTGCGCGGCGGCTCGCCGCTGACGGTCGACGTCACGATCGGCGAACGCCTGCGCCCGACCGACTGATGCGCGTCGTGCTCATCGGCCCGGCCAGCGAACGCGCGCGCCTGCGGCGCGCGGCCGCTGGCGCGGGCCTCGAGATCGCGGGCGAGGCGCGAACCGTGGCCGCCGCGCGGGCCGCCGATCTCGATGCGGAGGCTTTTCTCGTCGCGGCCGGACCGGACGAAACCGGTTCGGCCGCGGCGAACGAGACGCTCACACCGCGCGAACGCGACGTGCTCGATCTCGTCGCCGAAGGCCAGTCCAATCGCCGCGTCGCCGAACGGCTCGGCATCAGCGATCAGACCGTCAAGTTCCACGTGGCATCGATCTGCGGCAAACTCGGCGCGCTCAATCGCACCGAGGCCGTGCGGATCGCGATCGCGCGCGGACTGATTGCCGTGTGAACTGCTGGCTTCGAACTTCTAACTTCTACCCTTCACCCACGCCCGCACGTCGGCGAGCGCGGCGGCGACCGCCCGCGGGTTGGTCGACTGCGGGGTCCGGCGCGCGGCGATGGCAGCTTCTGGCGTGATCGCGCGGAACACGCCATCGTCGAAAAGCTGGTGATAGCGCTGCCAGTCGGCGAGCGAGAGCGACGAGAAGTCACGGCCGCTCCCGTAGAGGTCGCGTGCGATGCGTCCGCTCACTTCGTGCGCAGTACGGAACGGCAGACCGCGGCCGACGAGATAGTCGGCAACCTCGGTCGCAAGCAGTAGCCCGGAAGCCGCCTGCCGCGTCGTCTCGGGGCGCAGTGTCAGCGTCCGCACGGCCGTCGCCGTCGTCCGCGCACACGCGATGACGAGATCTTCGGCTTCAAAGGCCAGCGCCTTGTCTTCTTGCAAATCCTTGTTGTAGCCGAACGGCAACCCTTTCATCGATGCGAGCCATCCGGCGAGCATGCCGATCGCCTTGCCGCTCTTGCCGCGCACGAGCTCGAGCGGATCGGGATTCTTCTTCTGCGGCATCAGGCTCGATCCCGTCGCGACCGAGTCGTGAATCTCGAAGAAGCCAAACTCCTCGGTCGACAGGATGATCACGTCCTCCGCCAGCCGGCTGAGATGGACCATGGCCGCCGCCGACGCGTAGAGGAACGTCGCGACGAAGTCGCGATCACCCGACGCGTCGATGCTGTTGGCGACGACGCGCGAGAAGCCGAGACGATGGGCGAGAAACGCCGTGTCGATGTCGTATGCCGTGCCCGCGATCGCGCCCGAGCCGAGCGGCAGCACGTCGGCCTCGCCGCGCGCCATGTCGAGGCGATCGACGTCGCGCCGGATCGCGGCCGCGTGTGACAGAAAGAAGTGCGCGACGAGCACCGGCTGCGCGCGCCGCAGGTGCGTGTAGGACGGCATGACGGCATCGCCGGCCGTCTCCGCCTGGTGGACGAACGCGTCGACGAGCGACACGAGCGCGCGCTGAATTTCCGGAATCCGCCGCTTCAAGTACAGACGGAAGTCGACCGAGACCTGCTCGTTGCGCGAGCGGCCCGTGTGCAGGCGCCGGCCCGCATCGCCGATGCGCGCGACGAGCTCGCGCTCGACGAACGAATGCACATCTTCATCGTCGGCGTTCGCGATCAGCGTCGGATTGGCGTGTACGGCATCGAGCACGGCCACCAACCCGGCATCGATCGCCGACGCATCGGCCGCCGACAGCACGCCGGCGCGCGCCAGCGCTTCCGCCCACGCGCGGCTTCCCGCGACGTCGTCGTCGAACAGGCGGCGATCGACGCCCAACGACTTGCCGTAGGCGAAGACCTCTTCATCAGGTGCCGCGGCGAACCGGCCGGACCACAGGGGAGCGCTCATGTCGTGATGAATCCTTCGCCCGAAGGCGGCAGCGATGCGTCGGCCGACGCCGGGTCGCGATCGGACAACGCGAACGGCGACCGACGGCCGACGACGCGGCAGTCGCCCTTGAAGAGCTTGAGCCGGATCGTACCCGTCAACCGCTCCTGGACCTTGCCGACGAACGCGTCGATCGCCTCGCGCGTCGGCGTGTACCACTGGCCGTTGTAGACGAGATCCGCGTAGCGCACGGACATGTCGGACGCGAGCCGCTCGAGATCGCGCGGCGTGACGAGCTTCTGCAGCTCTGTGTGCGCAGCGTGCAGCGCGACGGCGGTCGGCGCCTCGTAGATCTCGCGCGACTTCGCGCCGGCCATGCGGTTTTCGACCATGTCGATGCGGCCGACGCCGTGCGCGCCCGCAATCGTCTCGATCGACGCCATCAGCTCGACGAGCGACATCGTGACGCCGCTCACCTCGACGGGCACGCCGTGATCGAATTCCACGTCGACGTACGCCGCCAGATCCGGCGCCTCGTTCGCCGATCGCGTCAGCGCGTAGATGTCTTCCGGCGGCTCGCGCCACGTGTCTTCGAGGCCGCCGAGTTGAATCGATCGGCCCCAGAGATTCTCATCGGTCGAATACGGCCCTTCCGCGGTCGCCGGTACGGGGATGCCGTGACGCCGGCCGTAGGCGATTTGATCGGCGCGCGTGAGCTGCCACTCGAGCGCGGGCGCGATGATCGCGATGTCT
>CALFMR010000412.1 GCA_937880585.1 uncultured Acidobacteriota bacterium | reverse complement strand
GCGCTGGGGCCGCCATCAGATCGCGATCATCGATCGCGCCGGCGGTGGCCTGCGTCAGATCACGACGACCGGGAACAACCAGTTCCCGAGCTGGGGGCCGATGCCGAAGGAGTGAAGAGCACTCGGCAAGTTAGAAGTTTGAAGACAGAAGCCAGAAGTGAAAGCGATGACACCGCGAGCCCCCGAGCGTAGCGAGGGTGGCGAGCGCCGTAGCGCTGGGGGTGGGGCCCCAGCGCCTTGCAAAAGAAGAAGACGACACCCGGCCTCACGCGAAGCCGCGAAGACGCGAAATGGCGTTCGAACTTCTGGCTTCTGGCTTCGAACTTCTAACTTGCTCTCTCCAGCCGCGCGAGCAGGTGTTTCTCGCACTCGGGCCACTCGCTGGCGATGACCGAGTACATGGCGGAGTCGCGCAGGCGGCCGTCCTCTCCCTGCGCCCAGGACTGGGACCAATTGCGCAGCACGCCTTCGAAGCGCGCGCCGAGCGCCTCGATCGCCTCGCGTGAGCGGACGTTGCGGGCGTCGGTCTTCAAGTCGACGCGGGCGACGCCGATCGTCTCGAAGGCGTGGCGCAGGAGCAGCAGCTTGGATTCGACGTTGAGGCCCGTGCGCTGCGCCGGGCCCGCCAGCCACGTGAACCCGATCTCGAGCGCCGAGGGCGCGTCTCGCCCCGGCCACGGCCGCGGATTCCAGTACGCCGTGACGCCGACCGCGCGGTTGTCGACGACGCGAATCTGCGCGAACGGCACCATCTGTCCCGTGTCCCGGCGAGTCAGGTGCGATCGGATATAGGTCTCGATCTCCGGTCCGCGCGGCACCCACGTGTAGTCGTATGTGCCGCGATCCGCTTCCGCCGCTACCGCCAGGTCCGCGGCGTGGGTCATCGCCAGCGGCTCCAATCGCACGCGCGCGCCGCGCAGCACCGGGACATCGATCCGCATCACACCTCCTCGACATCCGGGCCCGCCGAGGCCCGGCCTCTGACGCCTTGCACCCGATCGTCCGCTTCCAGCGTATAGGTCAGCAGGACATGCTGAAGGCCCTCGACGCTCCGGTCGCCGCGCTCATGGCGGAGGATCCCGCCGATGACCGGCTGGCCCGCGCACGCGCGGGCGACGCGTCGGCCTTCGCTGACATTGTCCGCGAGCATCAATCGATGGTCTACAGCCTCGCCTACCACACGCTGCGGCATCCGGCAGTCGCGGAGGAACTGGCGCAGGACGTGTTCCTGGATTTGTACCGTAGCCTCGCACGGATTGCTTCGTCCGCGCACGCGCGGGCGTGGCTGCGGCGCGCGACGAGCCATCGCTGCATCGACCGCATGCGACGGATCGCGCGGCGGCCCGAAGTCGGCGTCGAGGCACTGCCCGATGTGCCGGCGCCGGCGCGACCCACCGACGTGCTGCTCGCCGGCCGGATCGGCGAGCTCATTGCCGCGCTTCCACCGCAGCCGCGCATGGTCGTCGTCCTTCGCTATCAGGAAGATCTCGATCCGTCGGAGATCGCGGCCGCGTTGAACATGCCGGTCAACACGGTGAAGAGTCATTTGCGCCGCGCGATCGCGGTGCTTCGCGCGAAGTTGCCCAAGGAGGACGTCGATGCCGCTCGATGACGAGCTTCGCCGCGCGCTCGCTCGCACGCCGCCGCCCGCGGACTTCGACGTCCGCGTGATGGCGCGGCTCGCCGAGGACGCGAGCCGGAGC